>DATEQL010000450.1:0-14442 GCA_035272665.1 Allostellaceae bacterium | reverse complement strand
CTCCTTAACAAGAGCGATACGCTGGCGGGCGAACATTTCGGATCCTACGAGTATTATTATCATTCCCAAGATCGTGAGAGTGATGCGCTGCGCCCGGATAAACCAGCGTAGATCTCCCCCGGGGAGCGCATTTCGGCAATGGCACTTGGGTCTGACGCTTTTGCTTCTCTTCCTGGCCCACGCGATCCTGGTGATGCCGGCAGCGGCACAAGAAGCTCCGGCCGCTGGCGCGGGTGGAGCCGTGGCTCCCGCCGCCCCCGCCGCCGGTGGGCCCCAAGCGCAGCCGGCCCTGCCGGGAGTGGGGCCCGATATCCTGCCGCCGCCGCCGGGCGGGGGGTTCGGTTTTCCAAACCCGTTGATCCCGCCGAACGCCGTGAACAACGCGGGGACGCCGCTGGTGCCGGCGGCGCCTGCTAATCCGCTCGGGCTCGCGCCGCTCGGCAACGGTGTCGTTCCATTACAGCAGTTCGATTCAAACGCGCCTGCTATTCTGATGGGACCCCGCGCGTCGGTAAGCGAGACGCTGACGGACAACGTGAACTATGCGCATTCCCCTCGGGACGCCGCCGCTTACACCAACCTCGCGCCGGGGTTATCGATCTCAGCCGACACACCGAGACTGCAGGCCGTGCTCAGCGGTAATCTGAACGCCTATATCTACACGCCCAGCTCCAGTACGTCCACCTCCAATCTCGACCAGGTTTTCGGTTCTCTTTACGCGAACGGATTTGGAACGATTGTGCCTGACGCGCTCTTTGTCAATCTTCAGAGCCTCGTAACACAGACGACGCCATTACCCGGCTCCGGCTTTCAGAATCTGTCACAGCTGCCGACAAACCAGCAAACGCAGGTGTATTCCAATAATATCTCGCCGTTTTTGCGGAAATCGTTCGACGGTCTGGTCGACAGCGAGCTGCGGTATACCTTTAGTTCTACCAATTTTGGGGGAAATACCACGGTTGCGACGTCGCCTACGGTTGCGACGTCGCCCATAGTTGGAATGTCGCCAATATCGGCAACCCCAACCAGCGTTTCTTCTGGAATTTTAAACGAGGGGACTTTCACCGCCGCTACCGGTCAAGATTTTGAGCGTACACTTTCCCGGCTGACGCTCGACGCATCAAATTTCAACTCTTCCTCGACGTCACGCTATCAGCAGGCCAGCGCATTCGACGATCTCCAATATCGGATTACACCGCAAGCCGCTGCACTGGCGAGGGTCGGATATCAGAGCATCCAGTACCCATTCTCCCCAGCGGCAACGTTCGTCGGCCCGACTTGGCTGATCGGGGGGCAAATCGGAAGCTACGGGCCGGATCAAGGATATTTTTCGCTGGAGTACGGTCGGCAAGAGGGCATCTATGGCTTCACCGGGTCGGCCCGGTACAACATCACGCCCACCATGCTCCTGACGGCCAGCCTGATCCAGGGGCTCAGTTCGGCGACACAATCTATCCAAAGCACTTTGGCGACCTCGACGTTGGACACCTACGGCGCGATCGTCGACGAGTATTCGGGACTGCCGGCCGCGTTCTACAGCCCGGGGTTGGGTCTGACCAATAACGTTTACAAGCAGCACTTGTTTGACGTTGGAGTCACTGAAACAATCGGACCGAACCACTATTCGCTCTACGGCTTAGTCGCCAACCAGCAGTCGCTGACGCCCCCGGTAACCGCTCCCACCAAGAGTTACGGAATAAATTTGAATTATTCACGCGATATTAGGCCCGACCTCAATGGCTATGCCTCGCTTGGCTACTTCAATTCGTCAAACGTGATCACAACAACGGGCGGGACGCCGATCGGTAACCAGAACAACATAACCGCATCCCTCGCTGTCAACTATCTCCTCAGCCAAAATCTAACCGGTTCGATTCTCTATAATTTTTCGTACCAGACCAACGGTGCTGGTGTCACTGGGCGAAATTCGGGTATCCTGGTCAATTGGTTGACTTTCCAATTGAGCAAGACGTTCTGAGACGACGATGTACGCCGAATTCTACGGACTCGCCGCTCAGCCGTTCCAGCTCACCCCGGACGCGCGGTTTTTTTTCGAGAGCACAGTGCATCGGCAGGCGATGGCCTATCTGGTTTACGGACTTCACCACGCCGAGGGTTTCATCATAATTACCGGCGAAGTCGGCGCCGGCAAGACGATCCTGGTCGAAAATCTGCTATCGACGATTGACAGAAACAGTTTCGTTACGGCAACGATCGTGACGACCCAGCTCGCCGGAGACGACCTCCTTCATATGGTCGCTGCCGGTTTCGGCATTGCCAAAGAGGGGCTCGCCAAGGGATCGCTGCTGCAGCGCATCAACGAGTTCGCACTGGCTCAGCATCGTGCGGGCAGGCGCGTACTTCTTATCGTCGACGAAGCGCAAAACTTATCCTTTGAGGCTCTCGAAGAACTGCGCATGCTGTCTAACATCGTGTTTGACCGGACGATGGCGTTACAGAGCTTTCTGCTCGGGCAGCCGCAGTTTCGCGTGACCCTTGGTAGCCCGCGGCTCGAGCAGCTGCGGCAACGGGTGACGGCGGCGTATCATCTGGGCCCCCTGAGCGAAGCCGAGAGCAGAGCATATGTCGAGCATCGGCTGCGCCGGGCCGATTGGAAAGACGATCCGCATTTCACCGAGGATTGCTTCCCATTGATCCACCGGCATACTGCCGGTGTGCCCCGACAGATCAATACCCTCTGCTCGAGGCTCCTCCTCTTCGGTTTCCTCGAGGAGCTGCACACGCTGACGGCAAACGCTGTAGAAAAGGTCGCCAATGACTTACGCGAGGAAATCGCCCTGGTCGCGGCGCCGTCGGCCGTCGCCACCTCCCCTACCCTGCCCAATAACCAAGGCGAGGCCCTTTTGCAAATTACCCAACGCCTCGGGGTGCTGGAAGACAGTGTCCACAAGCACGGGCGTGTAATCAAGCGCGCGATCGAGATCGCTGCGAGCTATTTTCAGGGTGAACGGCCGTGAGCACGGCGACCAGACCGCTTCGGCGCGAGGCCACCGAAGCCAGCACAGACGAACGCTCCACCCCCTCGGCGGATTCGTATCGTATGCGCTCGGGCATAGCGAATGCTATGACGATCGACGTCGAGGATTACTTTCACGTCGAAGCTTTCGCTTCCACGATCGATCGCAAGAACTGGGACTACCTGCCGCGACGGGTGGAGCGCAACACAGAGCGCATCCTCGATATTTTTGCCGATTCCGAGGCGCAGGCGACCTTCTTCGTACTGGGTTGGGTCGCCCAACGGTACCCGGCGTTGGCGCGACGTATCGTTGCGGAAGGGCACGAGTTGGCAAGTCACGGGTACGACCATGTGCGGGTCGACTGCCAGTCGCCAGAAGCCTTTCGCGCCGATGTTCGCCGAAGCAAACGTGTTCTTGAGGATGCCAGTGGTGTGCCCGTCCGCGGTTATCGGGCTCCGACCTTCTCGATCAGCCGCAATAGCACCTGGGCTCACGCCATCCTATTGGATGAGGGTTATCATTATAGCTCCAGCGTCTATCCGGTCAAACATGATCTCTACGGGACCCCCGGGGCGCCTCGCACCGCCTTCGCGCCGGTTCCGGGGTTGGTAGAGGTGCCCCTCACGACGGTTCGCGTTCTTGGGGTCGATGTGCCAGCCTCCGGGGGCGGCTATTTCCGCCTCTTTCCTTTCCCGCTGACCCGGTGGCTGCTGGGAAAAGCGAATCGAGCCAACCGGGCGCCCGCCGTCTTCTATATGCATCCTTGGGAAATCGATCCAGACCAGCCCCGGCAGCATCGGGCCCCTCTCCTTTCGCGGTGTCGCCATTACCTCAACCTGGATCTGACCGAGGTCCGGTTGCGGCGTCTGCTTGACAATTTCAGCTGGGCCCGCATGGATCGGCTCTTCCTCGGCGATGCGTCACGACCGTATCCGGTGATCACCGCATGGATGGATCGCAAGTCACAGTCGCGGTGAGACCATTCCGGGTCGGCGATGAACACCGATGGGACGAGTTCGTCCTTGCCCACGCCAGCGGGACATTTTTTCATCTTTCCGGCTGGAAGCGGGTGATCGAGCGCGCATTCGGTCACCGCACCTATTATCTGATTGCTGAACGCGGCCAGACCGTGACCGGGGTGCTGCCGCTGACCCACGTCCAATCATTGCTTTTCGGGTCATCTCTTATCTCGAACGCATTCAGCGTGCACGGCGGGCCGATCGCTGAGGACGCCAAAAGCCTGCGCAAGCTCGAAGCTGAAGCCCTGCGACTGATGGACGCCATTGCGGTTCCCGTGCTCGAGTTACGCAATTTCTCCGCAAGCCGCGCTGATTGGCCGAGCAGGAAAGATCTTTACGCCTCATTCCGGCGGTCGCTTGATCCCGCTGTTGAACACAATATGAAATCGATTCCGCGCAAACAGCGCGCTATGATACGCAAGGGTATGCTCAACAAATTAAAGTCGGAGATCGACGACAGCATCGAACGGTTGTATCGCATCTACGCCGAAAGCGCCCATAACCTTGGGACACCGGTATTCTCGAAATCCTATTTTGGCATCCTTCGTGAAGAATTTCCAACATGCTCGGATATTATCACCATTACATGCGATGGACAAGCTGTGGCGTCAGTGCTGAATTTCTATTTCCGGGACGAGGTTCTGCCATTTTATGGAGGTGGAGTGCGGGCAGCGCGGACACTCGCTGCAAACGATTTCATGTACTGGGAGGTGATGCGCCGAGCGTGTGAGCGAGGCTACCGCACCTTTGATTTTGGACGTAGCAAGATTGGCACTGGGTCATACGCGTTCAAACGCAACTGGGGGTTCCAGCCGACGCCGCTCGTCTATCAATTCTGCTTGTCGCCGGGAACCGCGATACCCGATTTGAACCCCCTTAACCCCAAGCTCAGGATGCTGATCGCGGTCTGGAAGCGATTGCCGCGGGCTGTCGTAACCCGGCTTGGACCCGCGATCGTCAGAGGCATCGGTTGACAAGAGAGAACGGCTCCGCATTTTACAGCGGGTTTCCTACCCGCGCAACAAAGACGAGTCGAGCTGCACATCGCGCTCCTTCTACCGACTGCCGCCGTGCGATCGAATTCATCGATGATTGCGAGCACGCTAAGTCCATTTTATAGCTGGATGAGATCTGTGACAGTCTATCCTTCTACTCCCAGCGGGCAGCCGATAGTCAGTTCGTCGATTGCGCCCGGATGGCGACCGGCGTTGATCCTGCTCGGAATCGCGAGCCTCGCTTTTGGCATCGTATTCCGGCAAGAAATAACCGGCGCGGTGCGAGTATGGATCGACTCGACCGCCTATAACCACTGCTTTCTAGTCCTGCCTCTCGCCGGGTTCCTGCTTTGGGAAAGGCGAGCAGTGATCGCATCGGTTTCGCCGCGCCCGGTACTGTGGCCGTTGCTGATGCTGCCGCTCCTATCGGCGGTCTGGCTCCTCTCTGCGGTTCTCGACATTCAGGAGGGACGCCAGCTCGTTACAGTAGCGATGTTCGAGGTCGTTCTTCTCGTTACGCTCGGACCGTACGCTTTTTGGCTGCTGCTGGCGCCGCTTCTGTTTCTATTTTTTCTCGTGCCGAGCGGGGCGTTTCTCGTCCCCTCTTTGCAGACGATTACCGCCGACATCACTGTCTTCGGGTTGCGCGCGCTCCACATCCCCGTCTTCTCGGACGGATACATGATCGAAATACCGGAGGGCCCTTTCGAGATCGCCGAGGCCTGCGCCGGCTTGCGTTTTTTGATCGCCTCAAGTGTTTTCGGGTGTTTCTTTGCCGTCGTGATGTATCGGAGTTTTCTGTGGCGCACATGGTTTATAGCGATGTCGCTAGTCGTCCCGATAGCCGCTAACGGATTGCGTGCTCTGGGCATTATCGTTTTGGCTCACCTCGAAGGCAGTGCGACGGCGGTCGAAGCCGATCACATCCTCTACGGATGGCTATTCTTTACTCTGGTGATCATGATCCTAATCGGGATCGGAACGGCGTTCGCGGAGAAGGCTGGCCCGGACTTCCCGATCCGGTCGGCGACGATACGCAGACCCTCTCCCTGGCGGTTCGCCTTTGTCGTCGTGACTGCTGTCCTACTCGCCCTGGCCGGTCCGGCCTACGCGTATCGGCTGGACAGCCTGTTCCCCGCTGTCCCGCTGCCTCGGGTCGATAGCCCGCAGGTCGCTCCATCATGGCATGCTTTAACCGGTGCACTCCCGAGCTGGCGCCCCCTGGTGCACGGCGCCGATCGTGAATTTATCCAGGGCTTTGAGCAGTCGGGCTCCGACATTGTCGTCCGTTACGTCGCGCTCTACCGATTGCGCGCAATAGGTAACATGCTGACCACGACCGAAAACCGTCTCGCAGACGACCAAGAGTGGCGCATCGCCCAACGCAGTGAGGTCGAGGTCCCTTTGAGCGGAGAAAATATTACGGTGACGAGCGCCGAGGTCGTCAGCGGACGTCATCGTCGGCTCGTCTGGTCGTTCCATATCGTTGATGGGCGAATCACGGCCAGCCTTTTCGAGACCAAGTTGCTGCAAGCCCGCGCGGTGCTGCTTCGGCGAGCGCCAGTAGCGGCGCTCGTGGCGATCTCCGCGAGCATGGATGACCCTGGCGATCCTGCTGAAGGACAACTGACCCGTTTTTTGGCGGCAAGCCAATCGTTGCCCGGGTATGTCGAATCGCTTGGCGCAAAGGCCGAACCCGGCGTCTGAGCGTCACCATTACGTAAAGGCCAGCCCACGGCAGAGCTCCAGCTTCCTAGCCGCCCCCAGCGCGCGATTATGTGTTCGGGTTTACTGTGTAATGCAGCGCACTGCGCTGCGGGAGCTCCATCGTTCCGCGAGTGCTTTGACCTCGAAGGGCGTTGCGGCCTGGCCGCCGACCTCTCCGGCGAAAAACTCGAGATACTGCTCTATCCGTCGCAAAAAGGCGCGGAGATCCGCCGCGTTCTGCACATAAGGCGTGTTGCCAGGCACGAGCGAAGAGCTGTGATAGCTGAAGTTGAAGACCCGCTGGCCCTCGCGCAGCAGCGCATGCGTCAGGCGGCGCTGCTCTTCAAACGAGACGCCTTCCGGCGTCAACGTGATCCGTTCGACGAAGCGGAGCCGGGCGAGGATCCCCGGCACATGCAGCGCCTTCAGGCGTTCATTCATCGTTAGCACATACGCCAGGCTCCCGGTATGCGCGAGCAGCCCCGTAAAGCCGATCGAGAGAGGTATTTCGAGCAAAGCCGGGCTCTTGCCGAACCAATAGGGTCGGGCACCGCAATGCGAGAAGTCGGGACCAAATTGGTGCGTGAGATCAGTTCCAGGAACGACGCTCAGATCGATCTCATAGCCAAGTTCGGTAAGGATCCGCTCCGTTGCGCGGCCGACCCCGTATCGGCCGGCCTTGTAAATCCGCGGCCGCACGCCGACGTTCTCTTGGATAATCCGACTGAGCTGTACCAGCTTTTCGCGCTCGAGTTCGAACGGCAAGTTACCGGGGTAGGAGTTCTCGTCCGTCTTCGGCTCAAAAAAGGGCGGATTGTCCCAGGGTTGCAAGTGTGCGCCGATTTCACAAGCGCCCGAGCGATGCAACTCACGGATAATCTCGTAGGCTTCCGGTGTACTGCTCACCGGATAGTCGAGGACATAAGTTGGTCGGACCTCGTATCGCTCGAAGATACGTTGCACCTGCACCTGGGATTTGACGGAGGTCACACCCATCGCCCGACGCGGCTGCTGCCGCACCCAGTCGAATTCGGCTTCGGTATCGACCACCACGACGACCATCGGCGGCTGTTCGGCCGGCCAGTCGATCATCCTCCATGTGTTAGGGTCGAGCATGCCTTAAGAACGTTCAACGGTTTGCCTGTTCACCGAGGAGCCTAGACGCCCCGATAGGCCATATAATAGCGAGAAACTTTTTTCGCGATGTAGATCTTTTCGCGAACTTGTCACGAGATACGTAAAGGGTCACATTACTCCGCAACCCGCTCAGGGTAAACTTTCTCTCACTCGTGCCCCTATACGGCTTTCGAAGGAACGATTCCTCCCTGACAGCGACAATGATGGCAGCCTTCGCCACAGCGGGCAGCAACGCTCCCTCCCTGTTGTCTCCGCACGTTCTCCACGTCTTCCCGAGTTTCGGGGTCGGCGGCGTGCCACTTCGCATGGTTCGCGTGATCAATCATTTTGGCAAGCGCTTCCGTCACACCGTAATCGCTCTCGACAACGATTTCGAAGCTGCGGGCAGCTTCGCGGGCGATCTCGACCTAGTGTTATCGCCATCGGGAGAGGTAAAAAGGGGGGCGCTTCGTAGCGTGCTCGACAGCGCTCGCGCATTGCGGAGGCTCCGGCCCGATCTTCTGATCACCTATAACTGGGGGGCAATCGAATGGGCGATGGCCAATCGGCTATGGTCTATTTCTCGCCACATCCACATCGAGGCCGGGTTCAGCCAGCGTGAGGTAGATTCGCAGATCCCCCGTCGGGTGCTCTTCCGCCGCTGGGCGCTCGCCCGATGCGCCCTGGTGGTAGTTCCGTCGCGCGTGCTCGAAGATTTAGCTCGCCGCGTATGGCGCTTGCCCTTGGAACGTGTGAGGTACGTTCCGAACGGTATCGATATCACGCGTTTTTCCTCACCTGCCCGCGATGTCATGCCCGGCTTTGTTCGCCGACCTGGCGAACTCGTCATCGGGACGGTAGCGCCATTGCGTCCCGAGAAGAATGTCGGGCGCCTGCTCCGGGTCTTCGCGACCCTCGATTCTACGGTCATTGCGAGACTGGTGGTCGCAGGTGAAGGGATCGAGCGGCGCGCGCTCGAGCGGCTGGCGGCGGAGCTCGGCATCGCCGACCGCGTCATTTTCACCGGCCAAGTGGCCCCCGAAGCGGTCCTTGGCACGTTTGACATATTCGCCTTGTCGTCCGATACAGAGCAGATGCCAAACGCGCTGCTCGAGGCGATGGCGGCGAGCCGCGCGGTTGCAGCGGTGAATGTCGGAGATGTGAAGAATATCGTGTGCGAGGACAATCGCGCCTTTATCGTTGCGCGCGATGATGGCCCGGCGTTTGCCTCGGCGATCACTCAGCTGCTTCACGATCCGAAAAAACGCCGTGCACTCGGATGCAAGAATCGCGAACGAGTCGCCACCGCGTTCTCGCAGGAACGAATGTTCGCGGCGTATTCGGAAATCTTGGCCGCAGGGGGAGGGCACTGAGGCAAGACGCGCTTGCGAATGGGTGCATTTGTCCGCAGTGTGCCTGACGGTGTCCTTGCGATGGGTGCTCACGCGGGGTTCGAGCAGGTCGCGGATCGGACGCAGACGGGGCGGATCCCGAGCTCGCAGTCCTCGCTTCAGCAGACCGCAGGTCGAACCCACTTCGCTTTCGCAATTCCTTATCCCGGGCCATGAGAGATGTGCGGCATAACAGGCATCTTTGACTATCGCGGGCAGGCCGAAATCGATCGAACCCTGGTGCGACGCATGACCGATATCCTCGGTCACCGCGGACCAGATGGCGACGGCTTCTATTTCGCGCCGGGGCTCGGGCTCGGCCACCGTCGGCTGGCGATCGTCGATCTCGCGACCGGTGATCAACCGCTGTTCAACGAGGATGGGACGGTCTGCGTCGTTTATAATGGCGAGATCTACAATTTCCAGCCGCTGATGGCTGAACTCGCGGCTCTGGGCCACATTTTTCGCACGCGCTGCGATACCGAGGTGATTGTCCACGCCTGGGAGGAATGGGGCGTGGGGTGTCTGGATCGGTTCAACGGGATGTTCGCCTTCGCGCTGTGGGATGCGACGCGCGAGATGCTGTTCCTCGCGCGTGACCGGCTCGGCGAAAAGCCGCTCTATTACAGCTTTTTGCCTGACGGACGGCTGCTCTTCGCCTCAGAGCTGAAATCGCTGCTGCTGAGCCCGCGGCTTGATCGAAAGCTCGACCCTCAGGCGATCGAGGAGTTCTTCGCCTTCGGCTATGTGCCGGACCCGCGTTCGATCTACCGCAGTGTGCGCAAGCTCGCACCCGCACATTATCTTCTCGTCCGGCGCAGCGAACCGCCGTCCGAACCGCGCGCCTACTGGGACCTTCGGTTTCTTGACGGCGCGCCCGTGCGTCCGGAGGAGATCGAGGAAGAACTGATCGCCCGCCTGCGCGAGTCGGTTCGGATGCGGATGATCGCCGACGTTCCGCTCGGCGCGTTCCTCTCTGGCGGTGTCGATTCGAGTGGCGTGGTGGCGATGATGGCCGGGCTGAAGGCCGAGCCGGTCAGCACCTTCTCGATCTCTTTCGGAGCGAGAGGATGGGACGAATCCGCCTTTGCCTTGGAGATTGCTCAGCGCTATGGCACCGATCATCACGTCAGAGCCGTCGATCCAAATTCTTTCGATCTCGTCGACCGCTTGGCGACGATCTACGACGAGCCGTTTGGCGACAGCTCGGCGATGCCGACCTTCAAAGTCTGCGCCACCGCACGCGAGAACGTCACCGTCGCCTTGTCCGGCGATGGCGGGGACGAGGTTTTCGCCGGCTACCGGCGCTATCGCTGGCATTGTTTTGAGGAGCGCGTACGCCGCCTGTTACCAGCAACGCTGCGTCGTCCGTTTTTTGGGCTGCTCGGCACCGCTTATCCGAAGCTCGACTGGGCGCCGCGCGCGCTCCGCGCGAAGGCGACCCTGCAAGAGCTGGCGCGCGATACGGTCGATGCCTATTTCTCATCCGTCTCTATTTGCAGTAACGATTTTCGCCGCCGGTTGTTCAGCCGGGGCCTGAAAGGTGAGCTGCAAGGCTACAATGCCGCCGCCGTGTTGCGGTCGCACATGATCCAGTGCAACAGCGAGGATCCGCTGTCGCAGGTCCAATACGCCGATTTCAAGACTTACCTTCCGGGCGACATCCTCACCAAAGTCGACCGCGCAAGCATGGCAAACTCGCTCGAGGTGCGCGTTCCTTTGCTCGACCATACCCTGGTCGAGTGGGCGGCGCGGCTTCCGTCCTGTCTCAAGCTGCATGGTCGCGAAGGCAAGTATGTCTTCAAGGCCGCGCTCGAGCCGCATGTCCGCAAGAACATCCTATACCGCCCCAAGCAGGGCTTTGCCGTGCCGCTCGCCGCCTGGTTTCGCGGCCCGCTGCGCCAGCGCCTGCGCGATACCCTCGGCGGTCCTGTGCTGCGAGACTCCGGTTTCTTCGACATGGCGACGGTCGGGATGCTGCTCGATCAACATCAAGCGGGCGAGAGCGACCACAGCGCAGCGCTGTGGTCGCTCTCGATGATCGAGTCGTTTCTGCGTCAGGTCCACGGCTGTGGCGCTCCCGCTGACATGGGCGCCCAACCGGTGGAAAACCTCGTCTGATACTGTGTCTGTACCGGCCTGACGCAACCGAGCGACAACAAACCTCGCGCCCGCCACTAGCGAAGCGCGCGTCGCAAGAGTATGCTCTCTGTCGTCGTCCCCGTAGCTCAGTAGGATAGAGCAACAGTTTCCTAATTTGATGTTGCTGGGTTTCCGGGGTTCGCTCGCCGTTTTAAAACGTACTTAACAACCTGAAAACAAGCGGTTTTTGTGTTGCCAGAATTTCTGGCAAGCCCCAGAATATCCGCTGAGTTGGTTGCTAAAATGGTAGCTAGGCGGCGGCAATGAGCGATCGCAAGCGGATAGGGTTGCGCGAAGTGCGAGCGTTGGGGCCGGGCGAGATCGTGTGGGATAGCGGGTTGCCGGGCTTTGCGGCACGGCGGCAGCACAGCGATGCTGTGAGCTATGTCCTCAAGTATCGGATCCGCTCGGGACGGCAGCAGCGATGGCATACGATCGGCCGGCACGGCGCGCCCTGGACACCCGAGACGGCGCGGGCGGAAGCCCTACGAGTGCTCGGCGAAGTCGCAAAAGGGGCCGATCCCGCCGGCGCCAAGGCAGCGGCGAAGGCGGCACCAACCGTCACCGAGCTCGCGGTACGGTTCCTAGCCGAGCACGCGGAAGCCAAGCGCAAGCCCCGCACAGCGCGAGAGTATCGGCGTCTCATCGAGAAGGTCATCCTGCCGGTACTAGGTCAGCGGCGCGTTGCGGACGTGACGCGGCAGGATGTTGCCCGGCTGCATCATGCCAAACGCGCAACTCCTACCGAAGGCAATCGCACGTTGGCGCTGCTCTCGGTGATGTTCACATTCGCAGAGCGCCAAGGCGAGCGCCTGGACGGCTCCAATCCTTGCCGGCATGTCGAGCGGTTCCCACAACGGCTTCGTGAGCGTTTCCTGTCGGCCGACGAGCTGGCGAGGCTAGGAGACACGCTGGCGGCCTACCGCGGCTCGCCCTACCATCCTGCGACGATCAAGCTGTTAGTGTTCACGGGCGCACGGCTTAGCGAAGTGCTCGGCCTGCAGTGGGATTGGGTCAGCCTGGAGCGCGGAGAGGCACGGCTTCCCGATAGCAAGACTGGGGCGAAAACGATCTACCTTCCTCCGCCGGCTCTCGAAGTGCTCGCGGGACTGCCCCGCGTCGAGGGCAACCCATATGTGCTCGGCGCTCGCCGCTCGACAACCTTCATCGAGAAGCCGTGGCGCGTGATCCGCGAGGCTGCGGGTCTCACTGATGTTCGTCTCCACGATTTGCGCCATGCCTTCGCCAGCGTGGCAGCAAGCGCTGGCATGGGCTTACCGATCATCGGGAAGATGCTCGGGCACACACAAGTGCAGACCACGCAACGTTACGCGCATCTTGCGAGCGATCCGGTGAAGGCTGCCGCGGCAGCGGTGGCGGGGAAGATCGCCGCGGCAATGAAAGGAAACGCGGGAGCGGACAACGTTGAACCGCTCCGTCCGCAGCGAGCCTAGACGCGACATGTCCGACCCGGACGGCGACGACGAGTGGATCAAGGACCGGATTGCTTTCGAGGCGCGCTTCCCTCTGGCAGCATTCGAGCCGATCGCGAAAGCGCTGAGGAAAAGCACCGGGCCGCGGAGCCTCCAAGCGCTGCGCGGCTGGCTTCTGCCGCACTTCTATTTCCTCCACCTAAACTGTACCGGCAATGAGCCCACTCGCGACGAGCGGATAAAAGGGCTGATCAAGCTCCGTGAGGCGGCAACAACCCTGATTTCTTCCGCGGGGATCGGGGGCATTTGGATGGAGCTGACAGGAGGCGTGCTGAAGGCTGCTTGGGACGGGCAGTTTAAAGCGACTGTCCAACGGCTGGCAGATGAGGCCGACGAGCAAATCCGAAAGCTCTCGAAACCGGACCGCGGCGGGCGGCCATCAAAGGACGCATTCCGACAGCTTAGCTCTGATCTCGTGCGGGTCTACGAGGGGCTCAAAGGTGAGCCGGCGCGGAAGCCGCACTGGATTGCTGGAAGCGTTTACGGTGGAGATTTCTTCGAGTTCGCTGAAGCCGTGTGGTGCTGCCTCCGAACTCACCTGCCCGACGTTCAAAACGAACTGCCTGGCACAGCGAGCGCGTTAGGTGACGGGCTCCGGCGTAATTGGGTTTCCATAAGAAAACAAGCAGGTGAAAAACCTCTCGCTTTAGATAAGTAGTAGATCACCTGCGAGTTCTCCAAGCTTTCGTGTCACTTTTTCCCGCCAAACGCAATACATCTCCATAAGACGCGCGGCGCTCCTGCCCCTTTCAGTCTTATGGAGGTGCTATATGACTTATGACTACGATCGCCGCTTAGATCGGAAACAGGCGGCCCAGTTCCTAACCGAGCGCGGTTATCGCACAGCACCGGCGACGCTGGCAAAGTTGGCGTGCATCGGGGGCGGGCCAGCCTTCGAGAGCTTCGGTCGCCGACCGCTGTACCGAGAGGCGGACTTGCTCGCCTGGGCGATGGCGAAGACGACCGGTCCTCGGCGATCAACCAGCGATGCTGGCCTCGCCGGCCGGGAGGCGGCTTAGGCGGCTTAGCAGGCCGGCCTTCCCAAAAGGCATAGCCCACAGTCGGCGGGGAACGGCCTGCGGGGCGCAACTCGCGCTCGGACCCGGCCGGGACCCGGCAACCACGCACTCCTATGGCCTTCCTGGCGCGCCATCACCGCACGGTGGTGAGGGCCAGGGGGCTGTCGGGGCGAGACCGTGCCTAGCGTCACATGGGCGGGAGCCCGAGCGCCTGGGGACACGTTTCGGTGGGAGCCCTACCTCTTGTATGCCGCAGGGGGGTGTCTGGTACAATCATGAGTATAGGGAACCCACCAGGGACACCCGTCAACTCCAGGAGTTTAACTATGACGAGTTTTCTATCCGTACCGGCCTTTTGCGTCGACCATGGCGTGAGCCGAAGCCTTTTTTACCGCCTGATCAAGGAAGGGCGCGGCCCACGCCTGACGAAGATCGCTCGTCGGACGCTCATCAGCGCGGAAGCGGCAGCCGAGTGGCGCGCGAAAATGGAGCGAGAGACTTCGACACGGGAGGTCTGCGATGGCCATCAGAGCGCGGCGTAAGCGTCCTTTGACGGACCGATACGGGCGGCCCGCAAACTTC
>DATEQL010000449.1:0-10836 GCA_035272665.1 Allostellaceae bacterium | reverse complement strand
GAGGAGGCGACGACGGCGAGCGCCGGAACGAGGGGAAGCCCGAAGCCGAGCCCGTAATGGACGATCAGGATAGTCGAGGCCTGTCCGGCGATCGCGACCCAGCGAATGAGGATCAGGGTGCGCAGGCTGATCGGGCCGGATGGCTCGCTCGGGGCGATGAGACTGGTATCGGCCACCAAATGATCTCGTCTGGTCGGTCTTTGCGATTAATGGCCGATTCTGACGGTTCCGCGGCGACGGCGCCAGCCCCGAGCTGGCCGGTCGGCCGGCAATCCGCCATATAGAGGCGATGGTCGAACCAGCGGTCGCCGTCGAAAATCTCGTCAAGCGTTATCCCGCCACCGTGGCGGTCGACGGGATCAGCTTTGCCGTCGGGCGTGGCGTCACTGCGGCGTTGCTCGGCGGCAACGGCGCCGGCAAGACGACGACCCTGTCGATCCTGCTCGGCCTCTTGCTGCCGACCGCCGGCAAGGTGCGGGTGCTCGGCGAAGACATGCTGCGGCATCGCTACCGGGTGCTGCCGCTGATGAATTTTTCCTCGCCCTTCGTCGACCTGCCGCACCGGCTGACCGTGCGCCAGAACCTGCTGATCTACGCCCGGCTGTACGGCCTGCCGCAACGGCACGACCGCATCGAGAACCTGGCTGAAGACCTACAGATCGGGGAATTCCTCGACCGACCGGCCGGCAAGCTGTCGGCCGGGCAGAAGACCCGCGTGGCACTCGCCAAGGCGCTGTTGAACGAGCCCGAGCTGTTGCTGCTCGACGAGCCGACGGCCTCGCTCGACCCGGATACGGGGGACTGGGTGCGCTGCTATCTCGAAGGCTACCGCGCGCGAACCGGGGCGACGATCCTGATGGCCTCGCACAATATGGCCGAAGTCGAGCGGCTGTGCTCGGAGGTTATGATGATGAAGGCCGGGCGCATCGTCGATCGCGGCAGCCCCGCGGCGCTGATCGACCGCTATGGCCGCACCAATCTCGAAGAGGTGTTCCTGCACATCGCGCGTGGTTCGCGGGCCGAGCTGGAGCCGGTGTCGTGAATCGCCGGGGATTTTCGGCCGGCCGGGTCTGGGCGATGCTGCTGCGTTATCTCTACCTGCTGCGCAGCTCGTGGCCGCGTACCCTCGAGCTGACGTACTGGCCGACCTTGCAGATGCTGATCTGGGGTTTCATGAGCCAGTTTCTTTATGTTAACAGCAGCTACGTCTTTCGTGCCTTTGGCGTACTGCTGGCCGCGGTCATGCTTTGGGACGTACTTTTCCGTGGCCAGCTCGGCTTGTCGATGTCGTTTCTCGAGGAGATGTGGGCGCGCAATCTCGGGCACCTCTTTGTCACCCCGTTACGTCCCTATGAGTGGGTGCTGTCGCTCCTCTCGATGAGCCTGATTCGGGTCTTGCTCGGCATGATGCCGGCGGCGCTGCTGGCAATCCCGCTCTATCACTACTCGATCTTCTCCATGGGGTTGCCGCTGGTCGCGTTCTTTGCCGTCCTTCTGGTAATGGGCTGGGCACTGGGCATGGCGATCTGCGGGTTGATCCTGCACCAGGGAATGGGCGCAGAGGGCCTCGCCTGGACCGTCGTCTTTACCCTTTCTCCGATCAGTGCTGTCTACTACCCGGTTTCGATCCTACCGGCCTGGCTGCAGCACGCCTCGTGGGCATTGCCCTCCACCTATGTGTTCGAGGGCATGCGGGCGGTGCTGTTCTCGGGAATCTTTCGCGCCGATTACTTGCTTACCGCGCTGGCCCTCGACGTCTTTTACCTGACGCTCGGTGCGGGCGCCTTTCTGTTCGCCTTCCACGACGCCCGCCGGCGCGGCGCGCTGTTGCAGATGGGCGAGTGAGCGACAGAGTGTGCCGCGCGGCCGTCCGGAGCGCGGGTCCCTCCCTTTGGCTCTTTTCAGCAACGAGCACGGCGTGTTCTGATCGTCGCCGGTCGGTTCCTTAGGTCTCGAATATCCTATGGAGAATTGGGGAGGCACCTCTTGTATGAACCAAAGTTGGTCGAGCAGAATATGACAAAACCCGGCGTGACGCCGGCCGAGACCGTTCTCGAAATTGAAAACCTCCGGACGCATTTTTTTACCACAGGCGGCGTCGTCCGGGCGGTCGACGGTGTGTCTTATACCGTGCGCAACGGCGAGACCTTGGGGGTGGTAGGGGAGTCCGGATGCGGGAAGAGCGTGACCGCGCTGTCCATCCTGCGTCTCATCGCCGACCCGCCGGGACGGATCGTCGGCGGCGCGATCCGGTTCGAAGGCACCAATCTCTTGGATCTGACCGAGCGGGAGATGGAGGCCATCCGCGGCAACGATATTTCGATGATTTTTCAGGAGCCGATGACCTCGCTCAATCCATTGCTCACGGTCGGCCGCCAAGTCGCTGAGGCGATCGCCTTGCATCGGGGATTGTCGGGGCGCGAGGCCTTGGACCGGGCGGTGGAGATGCTACGCCGCGTGCACATGCCCGAGCCGGAGCGTCGCGTGCACGCCTATCCGCACCAGCTCTCCGGCGGCATGCGCCAACGCGTCATGATCGCCATGGCGGTGTCGTGCGATCCAAAAGTCCTGATCGCCGACGAGCCCACGACCGCGTTGGATGTGACCATCCAGGCCCAGATCCTCGACCTGATGCGCGAGCTTCAGGACAGGCTCGGCACCGCGATCATCCTGATCACCCACGACATGGGCGTGGTCGCCGAGAATGCCGACCGGGTGGTGGTGATGTACGCCGGGAGAAAGGTCGAGGAAGCGAGCGCCAAGGAGTTGTTCGAATGTCCGGGCCATCCCTACACCAAAGGGTTGCTCGGCTCCCTCCCCAATCTCGAGGTCGCGGCGCACACCAACGCCCGGCGCGCGCGGTTGAACGAGATCAAGGGCATGGTCCCCTCGCTCGCCAGTCTGCCGAAAGGATGCACTTTTGCATCGCGCTGCAACTTCGCCACTGCCGAATGCCATGCGGCTTATCCGCCACTGGTGCAACACCGAGATGGGCACTGGATAGCCTGCTGGCACGCCGAACGCCTTCTCGAAGGTGCAGCATGAGCCCGCTGCTCGAGGTGCGCGACCTCAAGAAGCATTTCCCGATCCACAAGGGTGTGTTCTCGCGCGTTTCCGCCCATGTCTATGCGGTGGACGGCGTCTCGTTTCACATCGATCGCGGCGAGACGCTGGGCCTCGTCGGCGAGAGCGGCTGCGGCAAGTCGACCGTCGGCCGAACCCTGTTGAAGCTGGTCGAGCCGACCGCGGGGAAGATCCTCGTCAACGGCGAGGACATCACCGGTTTCAACGGGCCGCAGATGCTGCCATACCGGCGCCAAATGCAGATGATCTACCAGGATCCCTATGCCTCGCTCGATCCGCGGATGTCGGCCGGCGAGATCGTCGGGGAGCCATTGATCATCCATCGGGTGGCCGCCCCCAAGGAACGCCGCGAGCGGGTCGCGCATTTGTTCGATCGGGTCGGGCTGCGGCCCGAGCTGGTGAGCGCCTTCCCGCACGAGTTCTCCGGGGGGCAGCGCCAGCGCATCGGGATTGCCCGCGCGCTCGCATTGAACCCGGAGCTGATCGTCGGCGACGAGCCGGTGTCGGCGCTCGATGTGTCGATCCAGGCCCAGATCATCAATCTCTTGATGGACCTTCAAGATGAATTGAAGCTGTCCTACCTGTTCGTCGCCCACGACCTCGCGGTGGTTGAGCACATCAGCGATCGGGTCGCGGTGATGTATCTCGGGCGCATCGTCGAGACCACGGACAAGACCAGCCTCTTCGAGATGCCTTTGCACCCCTATACGGAGGCGTTGCTCTCGGCCGTGCCGATCCCGAAGGCGAGCGCGAGAACGCGGAAACGGGTCATTCTAGCGGGCGATGTGCCGAGCCCGATCAACCCGCCGCCGGGTTGCCACTTCCACGCGCGCTGCCCCTACGCGTTTGCGCGCTGCCGGCACGAGGTGCCGGCGCTGCGCGAGGTCAAGCCGCGGCACTGGGCCGCATGCCACCTGCATGACGGCGGCGTGAGGTTTCCGCTGACCAAGCCGGCGGGAGCGTAGCCGGATACGGAGGATCCGATGGCGGAACTTGCGATCAAGCCGATGACCCTCGACGAGTTCCTGCGCTGGGACGACGGTACCGAAACGCATTACGAGCTGATCGGCGGCTCTCCGGTGGCGATGACGCCGCCGGCGGAAGCGCACCGAATTCTTGCCGTGCGGTTGGTGACGCGTATCGATGCTGCGCTTGCTGGCCAGCGCCCGTGCAATGCGCAAGTCGAAGCCGGGGTGGTCCGACCGGACCGGGCCGACACCTATTTCGAAGCCGACATCGCCGCGACCTGCGAGGGCAACGAACCCGGGCGCCAAGCGATAAAGGATCCGTTCCTTATTGTCGAGATCCTGTCGCCAAGCACGGAACGCCACGACCGGCGAGTAAAGCTGCCCGTCTACCGGCAGATCTCAACAGTACAGGAAATCGTGCTAATCGCGTCGGACGGGCCCTATGCTGGGACGCACCGGCGAGCGGGCGGGCAGTGGATCACAGAGATCCTGCGCGGCGGCGAGAGCGTTCTCGCACTGACTTCGGTCGGCATCGAAATCCCGATGTCTGATCTGTACGAAGGCATCGCCCTCGCTGACGCCGAGAATTGACGATCGCCAGGACACCCTCTTCGTCACACCGCGCTGCGCAGTCGCGGATCGAGGATGTCGCGGATGCCGTCGCCCAGTAGATTGAACGCCAGCACGGTGATGGTGATGGCGCCCCCCGGGAACAGCACCAGCCACCATGGCGGGACCAGCCCCGCGTTCAAGGCATCCGACAGCATGTTGCCCCAGGTCGGGGTCGGCGGCGGAATGCCCACCCCAAGGAAGCCGAGCGCTGCCTCGATGATTATCGCGACCCCCAAATGGGTCGTCGCGAGGATCAGGTAGGGCGCCACACACTGCGGCAGGATATGCCGCGCCATCATGCGCAGGTGCGAGGCGCCGAGACCGCGTGCGGCCTCGACATAGGACATTTCCTTCAATGACAGCACCACCGCCCGGATCACCCGCCCGCCAAACGGGATGCGGGTGATGGCGATGGCGACTATCACGGTTCCGATACCGGCACCCAACGCCATGGCGATCGCCATCGCCAGGATCAGATCCGGAAACGACTGCAGAAACTCGATGATCCGTTGACTGACGATGTCGAAGCGTCCACCGAAGTAGCCGCTCGCCAGCCCCCACAGAGCGCCGAAGGTAGTTCCAAACAGCACGGCGCCGATGGCTACGGTCAGCGACGCACGGCTGCCGTAGATGACCCTGCTCAACGTATCCCTCCCGATCTGGTCAGTGCCGAAATAGTGCTTTGCGTCGGGCGGTTTCGACATTGCCCTGAAGTCGGATTTCAATGGTTCATAGGGCGCGAAAACCGGCGCCGCGATGGCGATGAGCAGGATGGCTGCGGCGATGCATCCCCAAAAGGCCGATAACGGAGAGCGTCTGATGAACCGGCTCAGGCCCTGCCCGCCACGCCGCAGCCGCGAAGGCTCGACGGACCGCAGACCGGGCTCTGAGCGATAGGTGGCGTCGGGCTCGGTCGTCGTCATTGATAACGGATCCTTGGGTCGAGCCAGGCAATCGTCAGGTCGACCAATATGTTCAACCCCACGAACACGACGGCGTACAGAAATACCAGGTTCTGCATAACGAAGATATCGCGCTCGCTGACCGCGGTGAACATCGCATAGCCGAGCCCTGGCGTACCAAAGGCGCGTTCGACGGGGATTGATCCGGCGAGGACGAACCCGAGCAGAATTCCCGATAGGGTAATAACCGGCAGCAGCGCATTGGGCAAGGCATGGAAGGCGATCACCGGACGACGGCTCAATCCTTTGGCGCGGGCAGTGCGCACGTAATCCTCGCGGATGACCTCCAGCAGGCTGGAGCGGGCCATGCGGGCGATGTAGGCCCCTTGCCCCAGACCGAGCACCACGGCTGGTCCGATGACAATTTGCAGGTTCGCCCACGGGTCGATCCACAGCGGCGCGCCGGCCAGCGGCACGCGATAGCCGAACCAGAACAGCGAGGCGAGCACGATAAGCATCCCCACCCAGAACCCAGGAACGGCCAAAAACACGATGCTGATGAATCGTGAGACGTTGTCTCCCAGACTGTTGGGACGCAGCGCGCTGACGATGGCCACCGGGATCCCGACGATCCACGACAGGAACACCGCCATGATGCCGATTTCCGCAGTCAGCGGACCACGGCGCAAAATCATCTCGCCTACGCTCTCGGCGCGGAAGAACGACCGACCGAAGTTGCCGCGCGCGATGTCTCCCACCCAATGCAGGTATTGCATGACCAGCGGGTCGCTCAACCCGAGCTCTGCCATATAGTGCGCGCGCTCTGCTTCGCTCAGCTTGGTATAGCCTTCCGGGCCAAAAATCGCGACCAAGGGATCCCCCGGCAGGATCCGCAAGACTATGAACACGATAATGGATACGCCGATGATGGTCAGCGCGCCATAGGCCAGGCGCCGCACGATATAGCTAAACATGGCAGATAGTACCGCAGGTTACAGGGTCTGGAGATCTGGCGATGGGATAGAAGAAAGAATGGTATAATTCTCGGGCGCGGTCCGGCAAGCGGTCGGGCGACCGCGGGGGGGGGTGAGGTGATGCCGTGAAAGTCTGCATGTTCAACCTGATGCCCTATCGCGACCTAGCGCCGGATTTCGACCAGCGTTACAAATCGGCCTACATATATCCCGTCTGGTTCGACGTGGCGGACCCCGACAAGGTCGGCCAATATTACAACTGGACCTTGGATGAAATGGTATACCCCGCGCGGGCCGGCATGCACGGCCTGTGCACCAACCAGCACCACCAAAACGTTTACGGCTTCATGGCCAACCCGAGCCTTATGGGCGCCGCCCTCGCCAAGCTGCGAGCGGGCAGAATGTGGCGATCATTCAGATCGGCTCGACGCTCCCCTCGACCAGCCCGCCGACGCGGATTGCCGAGGAATACGCGCTGATCGACTGCCTGAGCGGCGGGCGGCTCGTCGCCGGGTCCCGACCGGTCTGCCGACCGACGCGACGATCTCCAACGGGGTGGTCCCGGTCGAGCAGCGCGAGCGCTACCGCGAGGCATTGCAGCTGGTGCTGAAGGCCTGGCAAGCGCGTGAGGTCTTTGCCTGGAACGGCAAGCATTACCAACTGCCGATGGTCAACCTCTGGCCGAGGCCGATCCAACAGCCGCACCCGCCGAACCCGCCGATCTGGATCCCCGGCTCGGGCAGCGCTACGACCGTGGAATTCGTGGTCGAACGCGACGACTGCTTCTGCCACTTGAGCTATTTCGGCGCCAAGAATGAGACGCTTGGCGACTACTATTGGGACACGGTCGCTCAACGGGGGCGCGATGCCAACCCCTATCGGCTGGGTTTTCTACAGCTGATCGGGGTCTCCGAAAGCGATGCGGCGGCGGAAGAATATGCACCGCACGTCGAATACTTCTTTCGCAAGCTGCTCTACACGCCCCAGTATTACCAGGCGATACCCGGTTACCAGGACCATGCCATACCTCGAAGACATCTGGGACGACGAATGGGACGACCGCTGGTGGCCGGAACGGCTGCAGGCCCATCACCCCGTCGCCGCTGAGGCGGCCGCGGAATTCTGAGGCGGCGGAGGCGACGGCATGACGGCAGTCGAAGCGCGCAGAATCCGGCTCTGGCAGGGCAAGATCAAACTGAGGTCAAGGTCAGCGGAGAGGGGCCGCCGCTCGTCTTTCTGCACGGTCCGTGGGGGTTGCGCGGAGACGGCGACTTTCTCGAACGCCTCGCGACGGCTCATCGGACCTATGCGCCGCGTCATCCCGGGACCAACGCCGGAGATCCCGATGCGATCCATCAGCTCGACGATTGGTGGGACCTCGTCGTCTATTAAGGCGAGCTGTTCGACCGTCTCGGCCTCGATGCGCTCACTCTAGTTGGTCACTCGTTCGGTGGGATGCTCGCCTGTGAGATCGCAGCCGTGACGCCGGGGCGAACAGACAAGCTCGTCCTAATCGACCCGCTCGGCCTCTGGCGGGACGACCTGCCGGTCAAGAACTGGATGATCCTTCCCGAGGACCAACGCCGCGGGGCGCTTTTTTTGCCGACCCCGCCGGAGCCGCAGCGGAGCGGTTTTTCGAGCTCCCCGCGGATGCGGCGACTCGGATCGAGGCGCAGGCCAACTTTATCTGGTCGCAGGCCTGCACCGGAAAGTTTGTCTGGCCGATCCCGGACAAGGGGCTCAAGAAGCGCATCCACCGGATTGCGGCGCCGACCTTGATCATCTGGGGGAATGCGGATCAATTGATCGCACCTGCCTACGCGCAAGAGTTTGCACAGCGGATAGCCGGCGCCCGCGTCGAGTTGATCGACCGCGCCGGGCACATGCCGCATCTCGAGCAACCCGACGAGGTGGCGCGGCTCGTGCGCGATTTCCTGGACGGTTGACGGCATCGCGACGGAGGGGCCAGGTGGAAGCGACTGAAATTCGAGAGAAGATAGAAGAGGCTCACGAGGGCCACAGCGCCGAGTCTGACGCAAGATTCCGCAGGCTAACCGCCATTTATCTCGGCGTCATCGCGATGCTGCTCGCAATCGCGTCGCTCGGCGGATCGAATGCGACGAAGGTGATGCTCAACGCAAATATCCAGGCCTCCGACATCTACGGCTATTATCAGTCGAAGTATATTCGTCAGACGATCTATCGCGTCACAGCCGAGGAGCTCGAACGGCAGCTTCTCGCCGAACCAGGCATGCCGGAAGAGGCCAAGACCAAGATCGAGGCGGCGGTCAGGCGCTATAGTGACAGGGCCGAGCGTTACGAAACCGATCCGTCGACCGGCGAGGGCAAAAAGGAGCTTCTCGCCAAAGCCAAGGAATGGGAGACCAGGCGCGATCTAGCCGCCGAGCGCGATCCGAATTTCGATTTCGCGGAGGTGCTGTTCCAGATCGCGATCGTGCTGGGCTCGGTCAGTATCGTCGCAGCCTCCCGTGCGCTCGTTAAACTGAGTGGCGGCCTCGCCGTCGTGGCGTCGCTGCTGATGATCAACGGCTATTTCCTGATTGTGCACCTGCCGCTCGAGTAAGATCTTCAAGTTGCTGGCGGCGAACGGCTCGCTCTCGCAGAGATTCGTAAACCGGCGCGCTGTGCAGCAGGCTGGGCACCAGCATCGCGGCAAAGCATGCCCCGAGCATCGGCAGGAGCGTCGTGAAGCCTGCAGTCATCTCGATGACGAGCACGATGCCGGTGACTGGAGCCTGCACTACACCGGTGAAGAAGGCGGCCATCCCGACCACGGCGAATGCTTCGGGCTCGATACCGAGGTCGGGAAAGGCCATGCGGCAGAGAGCGCCGCAGAGAAGACCGAGCTGCGCTCCGAGCACGAGTAGCGGGGCGAACAAGCCGCCCGGCGTCGCCGCCGCATAGGAGACCGTGCCCAGAGCGAAACGAAGCAGAAAAGCCAGCGGGATCACGGCCACCGTCGCTTCGCCTGCGAGCATCCGCTGGGTGATCTGGTCACCGCCGCCGACCAGATCGGGTGCAAACCATGCAAAAATTCCGACCGCGGCGCCGATCACTCCGGCCTGCAACTCTACCGGCCATCGGTCGAGCCGGTCGGTCAGCGCGATAGCCCCGAGCAGCGCCCGGTTATACGAGGTGGCCAACAACCCGGCGAGTGCGCCCAACACGACGTATAGCGGCCAAGTCGCAGCGGCGGCATAGGCGAGCGGGCCGGTCGCCACTGTGGCGTAGGAGGTTATCACCACACGGAAATCCGGCGCGTCACCGAGGAACAGGCGGGCAATCAGGATCGCCGTCGCGGAGGCACCAAGCGCGACGATGGCGATACGGGTATCGAACCGCCGCACCAGCTCCTCAAGGACGAAAATCGCCCCCGCGATCGGCGCGTTGAAGGCAACGGCGAGCCCGGCTCCCGCACCGGCGGCGAGGAGCGCTCTGCGGTCCGGCCACCCGCGGCCGGACATCTTCCCGACGATGTGGGCGATCACCGCGCCCATTTGCACGCTTGGCCCTTCGCGGCCGAGCGCCAGCCCGGCGCCGATTGCCAGCAACCCGCCGAAGAATTTTACCGGAATCAGATAAGGCGGCGCCGGCGCCAGCTGTTGCTCGAGCGCTGCCTCGACGTGGGGGATACCGCTGCCCGAAGCCGGGGGCGAGAAACGACGAACCAGCCAGGCCGCCAGGGCAGTCGCCCCTGCGCACCCGGCCGTGACGAACAACAGACCGGCGAGTTCTTCGCCATGTGCTCGGGTGATCAGCGCATCACGAAAGTGGTCGGCCTGTGCGAGCGCGAGCCGGAAAATTGCACCTATCAACCCCGCCATCGCACCGGCGACCAGCGCCAGAAGCGCCAGCACCAGCAGACTGCCGCGCCCTTCCTCCGGTGGCGCGTCGATGTTCGACTCGGGGTTCACCAGCTATCCAGCTTCACGAAAGCACGTCAGGCCGAACGGGCGCCTGGGCCACCTGCGCTGCTTGGCGAGGGTATATCTTCGGGCATAAGATTTGCCGACTGTCATCAAACATTTCGAGATCCGGTAAGGGAGAAAGCGATGCCAGACAAACAGCATTGGGTCGGCAGTTGGACCACGGCTCCCGCGCCCGCCGAGGGGGCCGCCTTTAGCAATCAGACCCTGCGGATGAACGCGCGTACGAGCCTCGGCGGGAACACGGCGCGGGTGCGGCTGTCGAACGCCTATGGCAGCCGCAAGCTGACGATCGGTGCCCTCCATGTCGCGCTGCGCGATTCGGGTCCCGGCATCAGGTCCGGCTCGG
>DATEQL010000448.1:0-6504 GCA_035272665.1 Allostellaceae bacterium | reverse complement strand
GAGCTCAGCGAGGCGGCAAAGCAGCTTTCCGCGTCGCTGGAGCCAAGAGACAAGAGCTGAGGCCAACCGCTGGGCCCCTCCCGGGTATCCGTGCAGCTGCGAGGCGAAGCCATGTCCTTCAAAATTCCCGGTCTGTTGCTGATGCTCCTTGTGCTCGACGGCGCTGCCGATCACCCTGCCCGTGCTGACGCCGCGCGAGGGGGCCAACTGGCCCGGCAGTGGTGCGCCAGCTGCCATGTGATCGGCGGCAGTCAGACCGGCGCCGTTCCGCAAGGGCCGCCGAGCTTTCAGACGGTCGCGCACAGCGGCATGACCGCCGACCAGCTTCGTGCGTTCCTGTCGCATCCGCACGGTGCGATGCCGGATCTCGCACTGACACGGGCCGAGATCGACGATCTGATCGGCTATATCGATACGCTGCGCTGAGCGAGCCCCATGCACAACGGCGTGCGGCGCCGGGACTCCTATTCGATACGTAGTTTTACGTACGTAGTCTCCCTAAAAGGGACATTCCGAATATCGGCCGGCACCAAAAGCGGTGATGCTCTCTGCATCTAACGGGCTGAAGAGACATCATGCACAGGCACTTTGGCAACACCGATTATCGGAACGGGTTTGCAGCGCTGGAGCGCGACGCGCTCACGATCGCTCAATCGGGTCAGCTCGACGCGCTCGTAGCACTGGAGAGGATTGGTACGCGGCTCAGCTTCTCGCGCAATGACGAAATCTATGCCGAGGGCGACGCCTCGGATTGCTGGTACAAGGTCGTCTCCGGTACGGTTCGCGTCTGCAAGCTTCTCGCCGACGGCCGGCGTCACATTGCCAAGTTCTGCTTCAGCGGCGACTGCTTTGGCGTCGATGATATCAACGAACGCCCATATTCGGCCGAAGCGGTGGATAACGCCGTCGTCATGCGCTACCGGCGGAACGCGACCGAACAGCTGATTGACCATAACGCCGCGCTTGCGCGCCTCCTGCGCAACACGATGGTGCGCGATCTCGCTCACGCCCATGGGCGCACATTGCTGCTGGGCCGCATGACCGCACCCGAACGCGTTGCGGCCTTCCTTCTCGAGATGTTCGAGCAGCGCGACCGAACGAAGATCCTCGACCTGCCGATGTCGCGCAACGACATTGCGGGTTATCTCGGCCTGACGATCGAAACGGTGTGCCGCGTCCTGTCGAGCTTCAAGCGCGAAGGCGTGATCGCAATCCCGAACCCGCATCGCATAGAGCTGCGTGATCGAGACGCTCTGGAGGCGGCGGTCGAAGCCTGATGGTGTGTGTGAGCAGTTGATTCAGATCAGTGCGCAAGATCCCGATTCCGGATCTGATTGGCGCTCTGACGAAGAGGTCAGCATGCCCGTTCCTTTGGCGACGCGTCGCCCGCCCGTACCCACCGACAAACGGATTTGCATCGTCGATGACGACGAGGGGGTCGCCGAATCGCTGAAGGCACTGCTCGAAACCTTTGGTTACGATGTGCGGTCGTACCCCTCGGGAGCCGACTCCTCGCCGATTGGCGGCACCGGACGGCGGGATGCCTGATCATCGACCAGCACATGCCCGGTATGACCGGTCTCGATGTCGTCGCCCGCCTGCAGCGGGAAGGCATTCGGCGCCCGACAATCCTGATCTCGGGCCGGCTCGACACGAAGACGACGGCGCGTGCTACAGGGCTCGGCGTGACGAGGGTTGTCGAGAAGCCTTTCGAGGCCGACCGTCTGGTCGATCTTATTCGGACAGCCTTGTTGGAACTCGATTGATGCCGCTTGTGGCATACCGATTGCCGAGCACCATTTTCCGCTATGTCGTGACGGTAAGCTGGCCGCACCAGATCGCGTTGGTGAGCCTGACGGTGGTCACCTTTCTGCTCGAAGTGGTGCCGCTGGAGATCCAGCGACGGGTCGTCAACAAACTCGTTAAAGAACGACCCTTTCAGCTCGTCGTGACCCTGTGCGCCGCCTATGCCGGCGCCGTTCTTGTTCAGGGCGCGATCAAGCTCGGCCTGAACGTCTATCGAAGCTGGGTCGGCGAGAATGCGACACGGGATCTGCGCCGACGCGTCCTCGCTTATTCGAGGGTCGCTCGATCCCGAACGCTGGGGCCGCAGGCGCGCGGCGTCGGGGCCGCGATGATCGTCGCGGAAGTCGAGCCGATCGGCGGGTTTGTCGGCAGCAGCGTCTCCGAGCCCCTGCTTCAGGCTGGGATATTGCTTTCAGTGCTCGCCTACATCCTTCACCTCGACAGGTGGATGGCGGCGGCGGCATTCGTCATTTTCGTGCCGCAGCTGATCTTTGTGCCGCTGATGCAGCATGCGATAAACCGTCGCGCCGGCGGCCGGGTGTGGGTGCTCAGGTAGCTCGGCATCAGCACCGTTGACCGCGCCCTACCTACGGCCGAGCAGGACAGATCGGACGGCAAACGTGTCGATCGCGTTCTGCAGCTCAACATGGGGATCTTCAAGCTCAAATTTTCGATGAACTTTCTGATGAATTTCTGCAGCCACCTGCAAATCGTGGCGGCGCTCTTGATCGGCGGCTGGATGGTGCACACCGACCAGCTCGAAATGGGTGGCGTCGTCGCCTTTATCTCCGCGGTCGGGCGTTTGAACGACCCGTGGGGTGACCTGGTCAACTACTTCAGGGACTTGAGCGTTACCCAGGTGAAATTCCGCCTGCTCGCCGAGATGGTGAACCAGCTCCCCGCGCGCTGGTCCACTGTTCCGATCGGCGAACAGACGGCGCTCGGCGTGCAGGCTTGAGCGATCGATGACGTCCCATGTCGGTTCGTAATCTCGACAAGCTGTTCGGGCCACGATCGGTAGTGCTGATCGGCGCCACCCCGCGGCCCGGCGCGGTCGGCGCGGTCGTCATGCGCAACCTGCGCCGCGCCGGGTTTGCCGGCGAGCTGATGCTGGTCAATCCGCATCACCCCACGATTGATGGCCTGCCGGTTCATTCCAGTATCGCAAGTCTCCCGCAAGCCCCGGACCTCGCGGTCATTGCCACGCCGGCCGAGACGGCGCCTTCGCTAATCGGCGAGCTGGGTGAGCGTGGCACGCGCGCAGCGGTCATCATTACGGCCGGTTTCGGCGAGCTCGGTGAGCGGGGTCTCACACTGCAGCAGGCCACACTCGATGCGGCAAAGCCCCACCTCCTGCGCGTCGTTGGACCGAACTGCATCGGCATCATGGTGCCGCGGCTTGGCCTCGACGCGACCTTTTCACATTTGGCAGCATCGGCGGGAGATATCGCCTTCCTCAGCCAATCGGGCGCGATGATCACGGCGATGCTCGATTGGGCGGTGCCGCGCGGTATCGGCTTTTCGCATGTCGTCTCGCTGGGCGATATGGCAGACGTCGATTTCGGCGACATGCGCGACTATCTCGCCGCCGATCCGCACACCCGGGCCATCCTGCTGTATGCCGAGGGTATCACCCACGGCCGCAAATTCATGTCCGCGGCGCGAGCAGCCTCGCGCATCAAGCCGGTCCTGGTACTAAAGGCCGGGCGCTCGAATGCCGGGGCGCGGGGCGCCGCCTCGCATACGGGGGTCCTCGCCGGCACCGACGCGGTCTATGACGCGGCCTTTCGCCGCGCCGGCATGCTGCGGGTCGGGACGATGGCCGAGCTGTTCGATGCCGCCGAGACTCTGGCATTGACCCGCGAGCAGGTTGGCGAGCGGCTCGCGATCCTGACCAATGGCGGCGGCGCGGGCGTGCTCGCCACGGATGCCTTGATTGCAGCCGGCGGCCGATTGGCCGAACTGTCGCAAGATACAATCGCCGAATTGAACCGGCGTCTGCCCGCGACATGGAGCCACGGCAACCCAGTCGATATCATCGGCGACGCACCGGGGACGCGGTATGCTGATGCCCTAGCGGTATTGATCCGCGACCCTGAGGTCGATGCCATTCTGGTGCTCAACTGCCCCACCGCACTGGCGCAGCCCGAGGAGGCTGCCCGTGCGGTGATCGATGCGGTCGGTGCGGCAGAGCCCGGGGCGCTGCGCGATCGCAACGTGATCACCGCCTGGCTCGGCGAGCATTCCGCAAGGCCGGCGCGGCGGCTCTTTGCGGAAGCCCGCATCGCCACCTATGAAACCCCCGACAGCGCGGTTGGCGGTTTCATGCATCGGGTACAGCATCGGCGCAATCGAGAGCTGCTGATGGAAACGCCGCCCGCGAGGGCGGACACGTTCGAAGCCGATCCGGAAGCGGCACGGCGTGTGATCGCAACGGCGCTCGCCGCCAGGCAAACCTGGCTCGACCCGGAAACGACCGGCGCCATACTCGCGGCTTATGCCATCCCGCTCGCTGCGAGCCACCCCGCCGACGATCCGGACCAAGCCGCCCGGGTGGCTGCGACTATCAGGTTTCCGGTCGCGCTCAAGATCCGTTCGCCCGATATCACTCACAAAACCGATGTCGGCGGTGTCGCGCTCAATCTGGGCAATGCCGTTCGGGTCCGTCGGGAGGCGGCTGCGATGCTCGAACGCGTTGGGGCGGCACGTCGCGGAGCTCGCCTTGATGGATTTCTCGTCCAGTCCATGGTTAGCCGCCCCGGTGCCGTAGAGCTCCTCGTCGGGCTCGTCGAAGACCCTGTATTCGGGCCGCTGGTGGCGTTCGGCCAAGGAGGTACCTCGGTCGAGGTCGTGCGTGACAGCTCGCTCGAGCTGCCGCCGCTCAACGCATTGCTGGCGCGCAGGCTGATGATGCGCACCCGAGTGTGGCGACTACTGCAAGGATATCGCGGCCGGCCACCGGCGAATATCGAGGCTGTCATCGAAGTATTGATCCGCCTCGGCCAGCTCGCCGCCGATCACCCGGAGATCCGTGAGCTGGACATCAATCCCTTGCTCGCGGACGCGGCCGGCATCGTCGCCCTCGATGCCCGACTGCGCGTCGCGCCGGCTGAAGGGCCAAGCGCGGCAAGGCTCGCCATCGCGCCTTATCCGCAACATCTCGAAACCGCGGAGCGGTTGCGCGACGGTACGGCGCTCCGCATGCGGCCGTTGCTGCCGGAGGACGAGCCGATGCTGCACGATCTCGCGGCGCATATGAGCCACGAGGATTTGCGGCTGCGGTTCTTCACCCCGGTGCGCGGGCTCACCCACGCGGTCGCGGCACGGCTCTCCCAACTCGACTACGACCGGGAGCTGGCGCTGCTGGCCGAGCGCGACGGCACGGCCCTGGGTGTCGCGCATTTATTTGCCGATCCCGACAATTTGCGCGCTGAATACGCCGTCGCGGTACGCAGCGACTGGAAAGGGCGTGGCGTCGGATACCTGCTGATGCGACGCCTTATCGACATCGCCGGGCAGCGCGGCATTGGAGAACTCGTCGGCGAGGTTTTGCGCGAGAACGAGCCCGATGTTGCAGATGTGCCGCGAGCTCGATTTTGCGATTGCGCCGGAGCCGACCGATCCCGCCGTCATGCTGGTCAGGAAGAGGCTTGTCGGGAACCCGCGGTCCTCAGCGGGCAACGGCGGGCGGCCGAAGGATTGACTTGGATCAATGTCGGAAGCCGGTAGCGCGCCATCAGTAGAGCCGGGAAGGCCGCAATCGGCACGGCGCGAGTAACTCTCCCCCGGACGTGAAGCGCACCCTCCGTCGTCGCCTTCCCAACCGACACTGGCATAGGTCGATGCCGGTATATTCTCGCCCGAGATGGGAAGCGCCGCCGATGAAGGACCGAGGTATTCGTTACATGGTGCCGCACTTTCTGCGATCGGCAGCCGGTTCCCTGAAAGAAGCGTGTGAAGAAATTGGCCGGGACGAAGGCGGCCGACGATGCCCCGAGTGTCCGGTGAGAAACCTGTGCGACGACGAGTCGCGCTGGTTGGTCGGGCGGCGTCGGACACGGTTAGCTGATCGAAATTGACCCAGCTCCATTCGACGAGCTGGCACGTGCATTACCAGAGCGGCGGTCAACAATTTCGTGCCCCGGCAGTAAACCGAACGACGGCGATCGCTGTTGCCTGCGTCCTTCTGCGTGATGGGCACGACGTCGTTAGGCTCGAATCGTCCGCAGGCGAAACGATCGAGGCACACGAGGTGAAGCGCCTTTGCGGGGGTTGACGGCCGCCCTTGGTGGTTCCGCCGACCGGCTCAGTTGTGGTATCCGAGGTATGAGATTCGGCGGGGCGCGCCCGAACGGGCACTCTCCGATGACGGATATCAAGGGACCGGCAGCTGAGTTCGGCAGCATCGAGCTGGCAGCACGATAATGGCGGGGGTCTTGCCGACTCCCTCTATCGCGCGATCGTCGACACTGCGGTCGATGCCATTGTGGTCATCGACCGCAACGGCGCAATCCGCTCGGTTAACAAGGCGACCGAGCGGCTCTTCGGCTATGCGGCCGGCGAACTGATCGGACGCAACGTCAAGATCCTGATGCCGGAGCCCTACGCGCGCGAGCATGACACGTATCTCGCGAATTATCTGCGCACCGGCCGCAAGAAGATCATAGGGATCGGCCGCGAGGTCGTCGGGCGGCGCAA
>DATEQL010000447.1:0-7939 GCA_035272665.1 Allostellaceae bacterium | reverse complement strand
GGCGGCATGATCGTGGTCGGCCCGGACGCCAAACGCTTTACCAACGAGAAGTATAAGACCCGCCACGGGAAAATCCCGGTGAATGGCTGCTGGCTGCCATTATCCACCCCGTGCCCGCTGTTTCTGATTTTCGACCACACGCTGTTTTCCGCCGGCCCTCTCTACGACAAGCATCCGAGCCATGGTTGGACGCAAATCATCGAGCGCTACGATTGGAGCGAGGACAACAGCGCCGAACTGGCGAAGGGTTGGATCAAGACCGCCGACGGCCTCGGTTCTCTCGCCGCGGTCCTGGGCCTCGACCCCGCGACGCTGGCCGACACCGTCAGCCGGTGGAACCGCTACTGCGACGCAAAACGCGACCCGGATTTCGGCCGGACCTTGATGCTGGCACCCATCCTCGACAAGCCGTTTTATGCGGTCGAGCTCTCGCCCTCTATGCTCAACACTCAAGGTGGCCCGAGACGCAACGAGAAGGGGCAGATCGTGCGGCCCGACGGCACACCCATCCCAAGGCTCTACAGCGCCGGCGAACTCGGCTCAATCTACAGCTATTTGTATCAGGGCACCGGAAATATCGGCGAATGTCTGGCTTTCGGCCGCGTTTCCGGGCGCAATGCAGCAGCCGAGACGCCCTGGGAATAGGAGTGGCCCAGCGAGACGGTAGTCCGGGGCGTCCGGAGGTTGTCATTCCCTAATGCGCGTGGAACACTCCACATCACACGAGAACCAGGAGGGAAGCCATGGATGTCGGCATGATGATGGTGTTCGCCAGCTATGGCTGGGAAAACATCGGCGACGATCAGGTCTGGGACGAGGAAATTCGGCTCGCCCGCTTGGCCGCCGATTCCGGCTTCGACGTATTGTGGTCGGCCGAGCATCACTTTTTCGACTACTCGTTCTGCCCCGACAATCTGCAGCTGATGACCTATCTCGCGGCACTTTGCCCGAGCGTCGGTCTCGGCACCGCGGCGGTCATCGTGCCGTGGCACGACCCGCTGCGCGTGGCGGAGCAGGCGGCGGTGCTGGACCTCTTGTGCAAGGGGCGGCTGCGGTTGGGGTTGGGCCGCGGCCTGGCGCGCCGCGAGTTCGCGGCGTTTCGCGGGACGATGGACGAATCCCGCGAGCGCTTCGACGAAGCGGCGCCAATGATCGTCGAGGCGTTGCGAACCGGCTTTATCGAAGGCAACGGCAAGCACTACCGGCAGCCGCGGATCGAAATCAGGCCGCGGCCCAAATACGATTTCGACGGCCGGATCTACGCCGTGGCGTCGAGCGAGGACTCGGTCGAGGCGGCGGCGCGGATCGGCGCCCACATGGTGATGTTCTCCGACCGGCCGTGGCATATGCGGCTGCCGGCGATCCAGCGCAATCGCGAGCTGCACCGGAAATTCCACGGGCGCACCGCACCTTCGATGATGATCACCGATTTCTGCGTTTGCGGCCCAAACCTGGCGGAAGCCGAGGAGCATGCGCGGAAATACATGGGCAAATTCGTCGAGAGCAATTTCCACCACTATGAATTCCTCGGCGAGCACTTCAGCACCGTCAAAGGCTACGACGCCTATGTGCAGAAGGCGGCTATCGCCCGCCAGGGCGGCCTCGAGGGTGCGGTCGCCGGGTTCATGCAGGCGGCGATCTGGGGCCCACCCGACCGCATTCTACGCGAGCTGGAGGCGCGGCGCGGGGTGATTGGCGAGTTCGAGCTCAATGCGGCGTTCCGCTTCGGCGGTGTGCCCTTCGAGCTCGCCGAGCGCGGCCTGAAATTGTTCGCCAAAGAGGTTCTGCCGGTCTTGAAGACTTGGCGCATCGAAGACACCGCCCGCGCAGCAGAGTGAGGAAGCAATGATCACAAAATTCGACAGCTCCTATTACGGCACGGTCGACATGGAAAATCTCGGCTATGCCGGCACACCGATCAACGACCGCCGCTATTCGAACAAGCAAATGACCGGCGCGCTGCACAAGGTGGTGAAGTACGCCAAATGCATGGACGAGCGCGGCTTCAACACGTTCTGGATGGCCGAGCATCATTTCCAGCCCGAAGGCACGGAATTGATCCCTAACCTCTTGATAATGGCGATGCACCTCGTCAACCAGACCAAGAACCTGAAGATCGGCTGCGGCTTTAACGTCGTGCCGATGTGGCATCCGCTGCGCCTCGCGGAAGACTACGCAATGGCCGATACCTTGAGCGGCGGGCGTGTGATCTTCGGCGTCGCGCGCGGCTATCACACCCGCGAGGTGGAGACCTTCGGCTCCCCGCTGACGGACCAGGAGGCCAACCGTGAAATCTTCGAGGAGGGTGTCGACATCATCTTCGAGGCGTTCGAGGGCAGGCCGTTCTTCCACAAGGGCAAGTACTATACGATCCCGCCGGAGGTGCCCTATCGCGGCTACACCTTGAAGGAGATCACCCTGGTGCCGGCGCCGGAGCGCCTGCCGGTGGAATGCTGGCAGCCGATCCAGAGCGGCTCCGACCGCGCCTTCGACTTCATGGCCAAGCACGGGATCTCCGGCATGATTGGCGGCGGCTCGGCGGAAGGCGGCGCCGTGGAGCGGCACATGCTCGGGTTCCAGGCCGCCTATGCGCGGCGCGGCATCAAGCTCGAACTCGGCGAGAAGCTGGCGCTGGGCTTCCAGTTCCACATCGCCAAGAGCCGCGAAGACGGCATGCGCGAGGCGGCGAAGCACTACGAGGAGAACATGAAGATGTTCGGCGAGCTGCGCCTGGTACGGGCCTTGAGCGACGAGCAGATCGCGGCGATGCGCGATCCCAGGCTCGCCGCCACCACCAAATTGCCGCGCATCGAGGACGCGGTGAAGGCGGGCGGCTTCCTGACCGGCCCGCCCGACGACATCATCGAGCAGCTGAAGGCCGTCGAAAAACGCTATCCGGGAGTCGACCGGGTGGTGTGCGCCACGCCGCTCGGTACGCCGCTCGACGTCCAGTTGCAAGACCTGGACCGGTTCGCAAAAGAAGTGATTCCGGCCTTCAGGAGCGCCGCGGCGCCTGCGCGGGCTGCGGCCGAGTGAGGAGGAATAAATGGCTGGGGACTCGCAAGGCGAATACCGCGGGCTCGCCTACCGCAATGAGGCCGAGCTGAAGGCGTGGCTGGCCAAGCGGCCGAGCGAAGCCGCACTGGAGCCGGCGCTGCCGATCATCGATCCGCACCATCATTTCTGGGACACGCCGCAACGCGGGCTTTACCTGCTGCCCGAGCTCTTGGCCGATATCGGCAACGGGCACAACATCGTCTCCACCGTCTTCCTCGAATGTCGGTCGATGTACCGCAAGGACGGTCCTGCGGAGCTGACGCCCGTCGGCGAGGTCGAGTTCGTCAACGGCATCGCCGCAATGAGCGCCTCCGGTGGTTACGGCCCCTGCCGCGTAGCCGAGACGATCATCGGCCACGCCGACCTGACCCTCGGCGGGCGGGTGCGCGAGGTGCTGGAAGCCGAGATCAGAGTCGGCGGAGGCCGTTTCCGCGGCATCCGCCACGGGGTCTCATGGGACGCCAGCGACGCGATCCAGAAGTTCGCGACGCGGGTCGTTCCCCCGCATCAAGTGCGCGACCCCAAATTCCGCGAGGGCTTCGCCCAGCTCGCCCCCTTAGGCCTCAGCTTCGAGTCCTGGCAGTATCATCCGCAATTGCCGGACGCGATCGATCTGGCCCGCGTCTTCCCCGACACCACGATCATCCTCAACCATGTCGGCGGCGTTCTCGGCGTCGGCCCCTATTCGGGACGTCGTCAGGAGATCCTCACCAGTTGGAAGAGGGACATCGCCGAATTGGCGAAATGCCCGAACGTCACCGTCAAGCTCGGCGGCGTCGGCATGACCTCGTTCGGCTTCGACTTCCACGAGCGCGACGTTCCGCCATCGTCCGAAGAACTCGCCGCCGCGTGGCGCCAGTACATCGAGCCTTGCATCGAGGCCTTTGGCGCCAACCGCTGCATGTTCGAGAGCAACTTCCCGCCAGACAAGCAGTCGGGCGGCTACACCGAGCTGTGGAATGCGTGCAAGCGCATCACATCGGGCGGGTCGGCGGCCGAAAAGACGGCGCTCTACAGTGGCACTGCAGCACGGGTGTATCGCCTGACGGCACCCTGATCCAGTTGCCGCGTCCGTTGTCCTGCAGGCCTGCCAATGCGAAGTCGTCTTGCGCGGACTTGATCCGCGCATCCACGTTTTCGTTTCGCACGCTCGAAGGCAATCCGCCCCTTCCGTCATCCCGGCGAAAGGCCGGGACCCATGGCTGAAATGGGCACCGACCTGCGCCGGTGTGACGAGGGGGCGATGCCACTACCCTGTACCCAGAGCCGCTTGTGGGCAAAGACCAGGGTCAAGCCCGGCCAAGACGAAACGAGCGAGCTGCTTCTCCCCTTTTGGAGACGTCCATGCCTGCACCCTACGAAAAGCATCGCGCACAACTCAAAGCCATTCTGCTGGCTTGGGGCATGCCGCAGGAGAGCGCGGAAACGACGGCCGACGTCCTGTCTTGGGCGGATCTGCATGGCGTCGACAGCCACGGCATATCGATGCTGCCGGGGTACGACCGGCTGCGCCGCAGCAGGCGCGCGAACATGGCGGCTCGGCCGCGCATCATCAGGGAAACTCCGGTCTCCGCACTGGTCGACGGCGACGGCGGGCTCGGCCATGTGCCGGCGCGTTTCGCCATGCAGGTGGCGATCGACAAGGCCAAGCAGTCCGGCATGGCGATCACGGCGGTGCGCAACTCGGCTCATTTTGGCGCCACCGGCTATTACACGCTGATGGCGGCGAAGGAAGGGCTGATCGGCATGGCGTGCACCGGCGCCTCCAGCGTCCAGGTGGCGCCCACCTTCGGCAAGGAGGCTAAGCTCGGCACCGACCCTTGGTCCTTCGCCGCACCCAGCGCGGACGGGCGGCCGTTTCTGCTCGACATGGCGACGACGACCGTGGCCGCCGGCCGCATCCGCAACAAGGCCAACGAGAGCCTTCCCTGCCCGCCCGGCTGGGTGCTGAACAAGGACGGGCTCCCCAGCACCGACCCGCTGGAGGCGCGGGAGAAAGGCGGGTTCCTGACCTCGCTCGGCGGTTCGCCGGAGAACTCCAGCTACAGGGGTTACGGGCTGGCGGTGATGGTGAACATCCTCGGCTCGTGCCTGTCCGGGGCGAGCTTGATTACCGACCCGATGCACGCGAAGAAGCCGCAGGGCAATGATATCGGCCATTGCTTCATCGCGATCGATCCGGGCCTGTTTCGCGACCGCGAGGAATTCACCGCCGATGTGACGCGCTTCTGCAACGATCTGCGGGCGACCAAGCCCGTCGATCCGGCGCAGCCGGTCATGGTTGCGGGCGACCCGCAGTGGAACAACGCCGAAAAGCGCATGCGGGAAGGGATCCCGGTCGGCCCGGGCCTCTTAAACCAGATCCGCCAGATCGCCCAGGCCTGTGCTGCGTCCTGGCTGCTCGATTGAGGACATACGACATGACTGAGCCACATGGTCCATTGCATGGCGTCAGAGTGGTCGCCTGTTCCACCGCGCAGGCCGGCACGGTGCCCTACATGCTGATGGCCGATCTCGGCGCCGAGGTGATCAAGATCGAGTTGCCGGAGGTCGGCGACAATTCGCGCGGCTCGACCGTTCTGCCCGGGTTGCCCAGCACCTATTTCGAGACCAACAATCGCGGCGTGAAGAGCCTCACGTTGAACCTCAAGACCGCGGAAGGCCGCGAGATTCTGCGCAAGCTGGTCGCGACGGCGGACATCTTCGGCCAGAACTTCCGGCCTGGTGCCGCAGAGAAGAACGGCTTCGGCTACGAGGAACTGAGGCGGGTGAACCCGAGGCTCGTCTACGTCTCGGTCTCGGGCTACGGCCCGAAGGGGCCGCACGCCGATCTGCCGGGGACCGACTCGATGGCCCAGGCATTGGGCGGCGTCGCCGAGGCTTACTCGACGCCGGGTCAGCCGATGAAAACCGGCATCGTCTCCGTCGCCGACGAAACCTGCGCGATCCTCGCCTTTGGCGGGGCACTCGCGGCACTCACCTATGCGCGCAGCACCGGGATCGGCCAGAAGGTCGATTGCTCGTTGCTCGGCGGCCAGATCCGCCTGATGGGCTGGACCCTGACGACCGCGATGTGGCGCAACCGCAACCCGGTCACCGGCCAGGCCCGTGTCACCGGCACGCCGCAGCGCCCCGGCCTCAGCGCCAGCTTCAATGACCGCGACGGCAAACCGCTGGTGCTCCAGCTGAACGGCGCCAGCAAATGGCGCGACGCGATGACAGCAGTCGGCTTCTACCAAGCTCTCGAAGAGGCCGGCTTTGGCGATCTCGGCGTGATCGTCTTATCCGAAGAAAAGCGTGCAACCCTGCTGCGCCTGCTCGACGAGTGGTTCGCAACCGGATCGCGCGATGATTGGGTCGCGCGGCTGCGCGACGCCGACATCGTCGCGGCACCGATCAACACGTTATTAGAAGCCGCCGACGATCCCGACGTGCTGGCCAACGGCTACGTCACCGAGGTCGCGTACCCGAGATATGGCAAGACGCTGAAAGTTCACGGTTCTCCGTGGCACTTCTCGGAAACGCCGGCCCATATTGGGATCGCCCCGGAACTCGGCGCGGATAACGGCGACATCCTCGCCGAGCTCGGCTACACGCCCACGGAGATCGAGGACTTCCGGGAAAGAAAGATCATTTGACGCTGGCGAGCGTTGCCGCAGGCCGAGGAGCTAGCTCCGCCCCGGCACCGCACGGCGTGCGATGCGTCACCGCTCAGGATGCAATCCCGAGGAGCTTGACCGAAAGCCGGAGAGGCGCGGAGCAAGGGAGCAGAGCTTAGCCTATCGCAGCACAACCGAAGCCAATGACGCGACAGTATCCCAGATCGCGAGCCACAGCGCGAGCGCCAAGAGCGATATCACGATCAAAGACGCTACTCTAATCAGCCGCGGATGGAGGACGCGCTCCCTAAGCGATTGGGCTGGCGACACCCAATCGGAGTAAGAGCCTTTCGACAAAATTTGACCGTACACCAGCTCCTCCCGCATCCGGCGTGTGGTTCATTATAATTAATGGAGTCGCGATCCGTCAACCTTCTTCCGTGTCAAATGAGGCCGAGCACTAGCCTCTACTCGGGCCTCGATGCCGAAAAGCTTGCCGCTGTGCGCCGAGGATCGCGATGCGGTCGTCATCACTCAAGCCCGGCGGCGACACGATGTGGTCGCCCGGGACGCGGTTCCATGGAAACGGATAATCGGTCCCGATCACCACCCGGCCGGGGCCAGCTTTCGGCGACCTGGTTACGCAGCGCTTCGCCGGTGAACATGATCGAATCAAAATAGAGCTGACCGGCGATCCGCGGTGTCGCAAGGCCCACTGTTGAGACCGCCACGAAACGGTCCGGTGTCGCGGCGCGGAACTCTGCCAGCTTTTCGTTCTGAATCTTGACCCGGCGCGGCCGGCTTCAATCCCAGCGGTAAACCCAGATCGGCGCGCTCTGGCGGCCGGTCAGTCGGACGACCGCGCTGCGTCTGACCAAAAGTCCGCCCTGCCCATTGGCCTGTACAGTGATCGTAAAAGCGTGCCCGAGCTTGACGACCGGCGTCGAACCTCCCGCGGCGCGCGCCTGGAGCAGGCCGGCGGTGGCACCCTCGTCCATGCCGGACAGCGCGCGCAGGACCTCGGGCGGCGCGACGCTCGGGTCGACCCACGGGGTCTGCGAATAGACGGTCAGCGCGGGGGCGAGCGCAGCGAACAATTGCGGGGTCATTCCCATCACCAGCTTCAGCTCCTCAACCGTCTCGAAGGCACCGTTACGCGGCCCGTAAGCGTATCCGGCGGCGCGATATTCCGGGGCTTTCGCGCCGTTCAGCCGCTTGCCGATCCCGGCCTCGCGCCAATCGAGAATCCGGTCCGCCAGCGTTTGCGCCGCGATCGGATCGAC
>DATEQL010000446.1:0-11771 GCA_035272665.1 Allostellaceae bacterium | reverse complement strand
CGGGCTGCGTACGATGAACTTCGCTTCCGACAAATAGAGGTCCGAGGCGATCGCGAAATAGTAGACCCCGGCGACGAGGGTAGGCAGGCCGACAATGGCCCAGAACCAGATGTTCAGCGAACGGAAGAGCGGCTGGATGCGTCTGCCGGCGCGGGGGCGGACCCCGACATCCGCGGTGACCACGCGGGTGAGCGACAGGACGCGAGCGAGCTGCGAGGTTTCTGCCATTTGGGCGACCCGATTAAACGACCAAACCGACCGGCCGATTTTTCCCAAAGCGAGGCGCGCCGATGGCCGGGAACCGCTTCCGCGCGCGACGCCAGTCTAACCCGTCGCGGGCGCGAATGGAACGGGCGAGCGCGCAACCCCCTATCCGACCCCGGCGCTCGCCCGCCGCGACGCTTCAGCGCAGCGAGGCGTAGAGCGCCTCGACCCGTTCGCGATAACGCTCGACCGAAAACTTGGCGGCTTGCAACCTACCGCGGCGCGAGAGTTCGGCGCGCAGATCGGCGTCGCCGACGATCGTTGTGATCGCCCGCGCGATGTCGTCGGCGTCGTATGGGTCGACGAGCAAGGCGGCATCTCCGGCAATCTCTGGCAAAGAGGATTCGCGCGACGTCACGACCGGAGTGCCCAGCGTCATCGCCTCGAGCACGGGAAGCCCGAAACCTTCGTAGAGGGACGGAAAGACGACGGCGCGCGCCCCACGGATCAGTGTGATCAGGGTCGAGGGCCTGACATAGCGGAACCGCCGCACGCGCCGTTTGAGCCTCGTCCGGCTTAGCCCAGTCGACCCGGGATCGTTTTCGCGCAGTTCCTGGAGCAGCGTGGTTTCGGGCTCGTTGTGCCAGCCCTCGCCGGCAATGAGGACCAGCGGAACGTCCACACCCGAGGCGAGATAGGCCTCGATAAGACGGCCGACATTCTTTTTCGGCTCCAGTGCCCCGAAAAATAGCAGGTATCCGTGTAACTCCAGACCGAAGGAGCCGCTCAGCTGTTCGGCGATCGTGGCTTCCGATCGTTCCACATCTTCTTTGGGAAAGGAAACAGCCTGATAGGTGTTGGTGATCCGGCTCTCATCGACGTCGAGAAGCTCAATGATGTCACGTTTTGAATTTTCGGATACCGTAACGATGTGGTCGGCCCTAGACGCGACTTTTTTGAGCAGCCGGAACATCTGGCGCTTGTCGTCGAGAGTTGCAAACGGCAGCCGGAGTGGGACGAGATCGTGAATCGTATAAACGTTGCAGGCAGATTTCGACCGCAACGGAAGCTGATATGTGCAGTGAAAGACATCCGGTCGCGGGTCGAAGACGAGGTTAACAAAGCCTTTCGTCCAGTAAAAACGCCTGTCCGCGTTGGCGAACAGGTTACGGGTAACGAAAATATGATCGTGCACCGGAAAAAAGGTATCAAATTGACGGGTGACGACAACGCCACTGAGTTCCAGCGGGGTCGGCTTGACCGGAAGATAGTAGCAAACCAGATCAGCGATGGAGTAGAGGATTTTCGCCGGCAGCGACCTTTTGATGGAGCGCCTCTCGTCGAAAAAGGCAATCTCGCGCAGGACCGGATTCCTCGACGGAGCTTGGGGCGAACCATAGATAACCCCAATCTCGTGGCCGAGATCGCGCGCGACCTGGCTCAGTGTACGCGCATAAGTGGCAACTCCTGTCCCCTCTTCAAGCGCAAGGTTGAGACCATCGAAGACGATGCGATAGGGCATTTTGATCCGGTCGGAGGGGTGTCGTCCTCGTATGGAGCCGAATATTCCGTTCTGCAAGGGCCTCGATCGCCTTCGCTTCGCAGGTACCCGGTTGAACGGCGGTTCCCGGACAGAATCTAGCCCGGTGTCGGCACCTAGGCGGGCGTCGCGCGGATCAGGGCTGTTCGAACGTTTTTAGAAAGCGCTCGATCCGGATGAAGTACTCGCGCCAGGTCAGCGGCTGGTACGCGGAGACGCGCCTGCGGATCTCCGCCGTAGGCCCGTTGCCGTCGGCAAACATGCAAATGTCCTTCAGCCAGCCCGATCCGTCGGTGGGATCGCGATAGACCGCTAGATCGCCGGCGATCTCTCGATGCGCCGGGAGATCGGATGCAATGACCGGCGTCCCAACGGCCAGTGCTTCGATCACAGGCAAACCAAACCCTTCAGCGAACGAAGGCATCAGCAGCGCCTTCGCATGTGCGATGAGCCGCCGGAGAGCGGGGCTCGACAGGCCGCGCGCGAAGATTACTTGGCCTTGGAGCGGCCGGCACCGCTCCAACTCTCGGAGCAGTGAGGCGACACCCCAGATGGGCGATCCCACCACGACCAGCTTTGGGGCGCGCTGGCCCCGTCGCCTGACCAACTCGCGCCAGACGTTCAACAGCAGAAGATGGTTCTTGCGCGGCTCGATCGCTCCACATATGACAAAGTAATCGTGCTTAGCTAGTTCCTCGTCGGGCCGATCTTTCCCGAGGAATATTGGCGGAACCGGGAGCGGCACTGTCTCCACTGGGATCTCGGCTCGCCCCCGCAGTCGAAGCGCGTTAAGTACCGACTTGCGTGCCGCAGCAGTCGGCACGATAAGCCCGGACGCATACCGTGCAGTATGAGCGACCAGGTTTTCATGTAATCGATACTCTCCTTTTGGGAAAAACTCCGGATGTTCCAACGGGATCACGTCGTGAACCATGAATACCGATTTGACATCCGGTCGGTGTTTAAGCCAAGAAACAAGACATGGAACTTTTAGACTGATGTGGCCCACATTCACATAAATGGAGTTCTTTGGCACCGATCTGACGACGGAATCACCGAACGAGAAACCGGTCGCCGAAAGAACGTCGAACAACCTGAATACCGGATTGACGCGTCGGCCGCCTTTACGAGGTTTGTCAAATTGCGGCTCGTGGTTTCCTGAGAGCCGGATTTTGATCTGCAGCAACACGCGATCTTCACAGGGTTGGATGGTTTCGGACCACAGCTCCTCCACGCGGTCGAGCAATTGGAGAGCCCGTCGGCGATCGTACCATCGGACGCCCCATGGCGTCGGGAGCGTGCCGATACAGTCGCCCGGCCAAGTCTCGAATAAGAACCGCGCGTACAGACGGTCCACCCGGTCGATACCGCGCGGCGTAACGGCCAAAGACCCCACAAACAGTCGAGCCGCGTCGTAGGCGATAGGTGCCGACATCTATCCAGCAGGTGTGAGTTTTCCGCCCCAAGGCACTGAATTCTACATCTTGCGCAGCAGTCTTGGCTAGCATCTTGAAGCCACACACGCATCTGTCGCTGCGACTGGAACGCCGAGAACGTGCTTGTTTGCTTATTTTGCTGGCGCGCTTTTCCAGCGACCTCCTTCCACCGGATTGATTGAAACGTTCCTATCCAGGAGCTGAGTGGAGGGTTGCCGCCAAAGCCCATCAATGATATCGAACGTGGGGTTCTATCGTGTAAGGTGTGCCGCTTCGGAATCATCCATCTCGGCTAGCGTCTTTGGAGCACCCCATATTTTCACGGTTGGCCAGGCAAAATTCCGACCACCGTCAAAGCCAGTTTATCTAACGATTATTGGGATCTTCGGTGATTCAAACTGGGGTTTCCACATCGCTTGTTATCAACGGTCGTGAACCGGATCCAGAGAGCTTCGAGATCGTGAATCGTAAAGATCTTACAGGCGGCTTTCGCCCGGAACGGCAGCTGGTACGCACGGCAAAAAACCTGCGGCCGTGGGTCGCTGGGCGCATGCCGGCAACTTAGAACTCGGGCATGCGCTCGCCCTTCCGCGTCGTCATCATCACCGGGGCTTCGAGCGGGCTCGGCGCGTCCCTGGCCAAGGCCTATGCCGGATCGCAGGTCGCTCTCGGCCTGCTCGGACGCAATTGCCAACGCCTTAGCGCGACAGCTCGTGCCTGCGAGGTGAAGGGAGCGACGGTGAGCGTCGCGGCTGTCGACGTGGCTGACGCCGCCGCGATGGCGACATTCCTTCGCCAGTTCGATCGTGAGTACCCGGTCGATCTCCTGATCGCGAATGCCGGCACATCTGCCGGACCCGACCCAGACTGCCCCTCCGAAGGCATCGACGCGGCCACGCGTCAGGTGCGCGTGAATTTGCTCGGTGCGATCAACACAATCGAGCCGCTCCTTCCGGAATTTTGCTTGCGCGGGCACGGCCGCATCGCAGTCGTAGCGTCCATCGCCGCCTATCGAGGGCTTCCGTACAGCCCGGGCTATTGTGCGAGCAAAGCCGGCTTGCGTGCTTATGCGGAAGGGCTGCGGCCGCGCCTTGAGCCGCGCGGCATCGGTGTGACCATCGTCTGTCCGGGGTTCTTCGACTCCCCGATGACCGATCGTTTCGAAGGGCCAACCCCGCTCCGCCTGAGCGTCGACGACGCTGCTCGGATCATCAAGCGAGGCATCGATCGCGGTCGGCGTCGGGTCGCCTTTCCGTGGCCTCTCGTCCTCGGCCTGCAATTCTGCGATGTCGCGCCGGCGATTATTGGCGATGCGATCCTGCGGCGCTACCGCTTCCGTATACGCTCGATTTGAGCATGCGATGAGCGAAATGCTGCAAGTCGGGTTCAGTGGCGCGCTCGGGTTCGCGGCATGGTTGACCCCCCGTCGCGTCGCCGAGGTCCGAACGACCGGGTTGGCGGCTCTTCTCCTTGACCTGTCTCCAATCCTTCTCGGAGGAGGCTTGCTGTTCATCGCGACCGGGCGGCCCCTCTTCACAGGTCTCGTCCTCCTCTCTCTTGGAACCGGCTTCGCGTTCGCCGACCGCACGAAGAGGGAGGTCTTGCGGGAGCCGGTCGTCTTTTCCGAGATGTCGGAGTTGCCGCACCTCTTTTCGCACCCCCACCTCTATCTGCCGTTCGCGGGGTCGGCGCTCGTTATCGGTGGAGCACTCACCGGGATTGCGATCGGTGGCTCTTTGCTTCTCTTCGAACCGGAGCTATGGCAGCCGGATCCCTTCCTGGTCGTGTTCTCTTTCTCCCTCGTCGGGGTGGGCGGATGGCTGATGTCACGCGAGCCGGGGCTCGGCGCCCTGGCTGCGGCTGTTCGGCACTTGCGTCCGACCGGCGAGCCATTCGGCGATGCTGCCAGGCTAGGGCCCTTCGGGATGATCCTCGTCTACGGTATTCTCGCCCGGGCCGAGCGTTCCGCGCGACGGGCCCGACACGCCGTGCCACCAGCCCCTGCGCTCGTGCGGACGCGGTCAGTTGCGGCGGTGCCCCTGGTTATCGTGCAATGCGAGTCGTTCTTCGACGCGCGGCGCCTGTCGCCGCTAGTCCCGGGGGATCTGTTGTCGGGCTTCGATGCCTGCTGCCAAGCCGGGGCGACCTTTGGTCGGTTAGAGGTGGGGGGCTGGGGCGCCAACACAATGCGGGCCGAATTCGCGGTGCTGACCGGCATTCCGGAGGACGATCTCGGTTACGATCGCTTCAACCCCTATCATGCCTTCGCGCGCGAGCCGCTCGGCTCGCTGGTCTGGCGCCTGCGGAGCGAAGGTTACCGAACGGTGTGCTTGCACCCCTTCGACCGGGGATTCTTTCGGCGCGATCTGACCCTGCCGGCGCTCGGCTTCGAAACCTTTCTCGGCCTGGAAAGCCTCGGCGGGTCGCGGCGGCCGCCCTATTTTTCCGACCCGGAGCTTGCCCACCAAGTGTTGCGCGCGCTCGACGCCGAGGGGCCACGCATTTTCGTCTTTGCCATCACGATGGGTAATCATGGCCCTTGGTTTGAGGCGGGAGCGCCGATCGATCCCGAGCTGAGGCGAACGTTCGACCCGACGGGCATGCCACAAGGTAGGGAGTTGTTGCGGTATCTCGACGGATTGCGCCGATCGGACGAAATGCTCCGGATCCTGATGGATGGCTTAGGCGAACATCGCCGTAACGGCGTTCTCGCGTTTTATGGCGACCATCTGCCCAGCCTCCCGCGTGCCTTTCGTCATTTCGGCTTTGACGAGTCGGGCAGCGACTACGTTCTCTGGCGGGGCGCTGCGTCCTCTACTCGACAGCTCGATTTGCCGGCGCATCGGCTGCCGGGGATCATCATCGAAGCGCTCCATGAAAGGGGGGCCATCGACCGGCCTGACGCGGCAACCCTCGTCCCGGAGTCGATCACGCCCCCTTTCGCCTGACAACGCGCCAGCTCTGCGAGGCAGGGCTGGTTCGCTCTGACGCCGGAATGCAAGGCAGCCTGTAGTGTTCGCTGCCCGGGGCGGCGAATCCTGGTGCCGCGGAGGCCCAAAGATGGCCAACATCGCCTACAACCCCGAGAAACCGTGAATGTCGGGGTATTTTTGGAATGTCGATTGAGCAAATAGCCCTGCTTCTCCCATCGTGGCGAGCCGGCCGCGCGCCCGGGCGGGACTCTGCGCAGATTGCTGCTGGGACAGCCAAAGGCGGCCGGACAGTCGCCGGGGCGATATCACCGAGCGTCGGCTCTGCTGATTCGCGGCCGCTTTTCTTCCACCATATCGCAAAAACTGCCGGAACGAGTGTTACCGCGGCGATCAGGTCAATGACCAAGCGATCTTCTGTCGTCAGCAAAGGTGGAAATTTACCGCTCGCTTTCGCTCAGAAGATTGTCGCATCCGGCCTCCGGCCTCACCAGTTCATCCACGGACATCCCGCGCATGGCGCCAGTGCGGTGCTTCGCGGCAAGACGCGAATCATAACCTTGCTCCGCGATCCGGTCGAACAAAGCATCTCGAACTACCTGTTCATCAGGAGCGATTTCGGCAATCCGGATCGTCGGGCGGCGCGCCGCATGGATTTTGCCGAATTCATCAGGACACATCCCTACTATGCGGCCTTCCAGGCGGGCTCCCTCGCCGTCGGGCTCTACACCGAACTGCCGCCCGGCCCAGCCTTGTTAGCCGAGTGTTTGCCTGAAATATGCGCGTTTCTTGACGAGATGTTTCTTGTCGGGACAGTGGAGAGTGTCCAAGACTTTATGCACGATCTCGCGCGTGCGATGGGCTGGAAATCGCTTCCGAAGCTGTGTCATTTGAGAAAAAGCCGCGTATCGCAACGTCAGCGCACGGTCTTGCGTATGCTCCGTGCAACGTTAGAAGGCGATCCGGATTTGGCGCCGCTCTTCGCGATCGAGCGCGCGGTTTATCAGCATGCCTCGGCGATCGCGGCGCGGCGAAGAAACTTGCAGCGCGCCTGAGAGCTGCGACATCCTTTCGCGGCGGCGGCCTCCGCCGAGATCGATCTTCAGATGATCGAAGCGCTCTTGTCCGGCGGTAACCGAAGCGGCGCGAGCCATGTGCATTTGCGGGAGGCCGAGCGAAAATAATTCATTTACCACCTCCCTTCGGTTACACCGCCCCACGGGCGGATGTGGTCGACAGCGCGATCGCCCAATGCGACAGGGAATGTTGAACCCCGGCGGTCTTTGAGAAGGCACGACGCGATGGACACGCAAGGGCGAACCGTCATTGTCACCGGCGGCGCCTCCGGGATCGGCAAGGCCACTGCCTTCCTGCTGGCCCACGCGGGCACGCGGGTTTTCATCGGCGATATCGACGAGGCTGGCGGCCGATCGGCGGTGGCCGGGGGAGCCGCAGAGCATCTGACCATCGAATATCTGCCGCTCGACCTCACCGAGAAGCCCTCGATCGACGATTTTGTCGCCGCCGTGCATCAGCGCGTCGAACACGTTGACGGGTTGGTGAACGGCGCCGGCTGGGATCAGATTCAGCCCTTTCTCGAAAACCCGCCGGAAATGTGGGACCGGGTGATCGCCATCAACCTGATGGGCGCGGTACGGCTGACCCGCGGCATCTTGCCGCCGATGGTAACCGCGGGCCGGGGCAAGATCGTCAACATCTCGAGCGACGCCGGACGGGTCGGCAGCACGGGCGAGACCGTCTATGCCGCTGCCAAGGGCGGGCTGATCGCGTTCACCAAGTCGCTCGCGCGCGAGCTCGCGCGTTACCGCATCAACGTCAACTGCGTCTGCCCCGGTCCGACCGACACGCCATTGTTCCAGCGGCAGCCCGAGCGGATGAAGGAGGCGCTGACCCGGGCCATCCCGTTTCGCCGGATCGCTCAACCAATCGAGATTGCGCAGGCGGTCATGTTCTTCTTGAGCGGGCGGTCGGACTACATTACCGGTCAGGTGCTGAGCGTCAGCGGCGGACTGACGATGGCCGACTAATCTGGGACAAGGAGGAAAGAAAATGCAGAGCTATCATGCGGCAGCATTCGCCGCGCTGATGACGATCGCATCGAGCGAGGCCGCGCTGGCTCAGCCGATGCCAACCAATGATCCTGCAGCGATGGCAAACGTCCGCGAGAGCAAGGAATATTCGGCGCTGTTGCGCAGCAACCCAGCCTTTCGCAAAAAGCGCGAGGCGATCGAATGCGGTCCGATCAACGACCCGCAATTGCGCCAAAGCTGCATCGCCTCGTTCGAGGCGTACGCGGCACCTGCAAAGTGACAGTCCTGTGGAGGAAATCGATATGCCGAACCCCGCCCCCGGTTTTACCACCCAACCCGACCATCGGGTGGACCTGGTACCAGAGAGCCGCCACGTCAAAGTCGTTTTCGGCGGTATGACGGTCGCCGACAGCGACGCTGCGCTGCGCGTCGAGGAAACTGGCCACGGCCCGGTGCATTATCTACCGGAGAAGGATGTCCGGCTCGATTTGATGCGCCGGACCGAGCATCACACCCGATGTCCGTACAAGGGCGAAGCTTCCTACTGGACGATCGAGGTCCCAGCCGGAGAGGGCCCGGTCCGGCGCTCGGAGAACGCCGTGTGGGGCTACCCCACACCCTATGACGAAGTCTCAGGGCTCGCCGGGTGCTACGCCTTCTATACCACCCGGGTAGACTCGATCATCTTGACCTGAGCGCGCCTTGACATGCACTTGACGCAAAACTGGGAGATCCGCAAACCGGGCGCGTCGTCGCGCGGCGGGGTCGTCGCGGCTCAAAACGGTACCGCGGCGCGAGTCGGCGCCGACATACTGGCGGCGGGCGGGACCGCGGTCGACGCCGTCGTCGCCACTGCCCTCGCTCTGGCTGTCGTCGAGCCGTGGAGCAGCGGGCTCGGCGGGATCGGGCATCTCGTGGTGCACCAGGCCGGTGCCGATCACGCCGAGAGCATCGATTTTGGCCCGATCGCGCCACGCGACCTCGATCCGGCCGCGTATCCGCTCGCCGGCCAGACGCGGACAGAGCTGTTCACTTGGTCGCAAGGGGTCCTCGGCGACCGCAATATCTACGGACCTCTCTCGTTCGTGATCCCGAGCGCCGTGCGCGGTTACGCTTTGGCAGTCGAGCGGTTTGGCCGATTGCCGTGGCGTGAGCTTGTCGCTCCGGCGACCTCGCTTGCACGGTGCGGCTTGCCGGTCGCCTGGTTCACGACGCTGAAGGTCGCAAACGCTGCGGCCGACCTACGGCGGTATGAGGAGAGCCGGCGCGTCTGGCTGCCGGACGGTCTGCCGCCGGTCTGCCCGTCCGACGGCGATATTCCCCGCCTGCCTCTCGGGCGTTTGGCCGAGACTTTCGAGCGGCTCGCCGAAGCGGGACCGGACGACTTCTATACTGGCGAGATCGCCCGCTCGATCGCCGCCGACACCGAGGCTGCAGGCGGTTTCCTCTCGGCCGAGGATCTCGCCGGTTGCCAGGCGAGAATCGTTCCCGCCCTGCAAATTCCCTATCGCGGGGTGGTTCTTCAAACCACTCCCGGCATGACAGCTGGTCCGACCTTGGCCGAGGTTGTCGGACGGCTTGGCAAAGACCAGTTTTCCCGCATCCCCGATGCCGCCTATTTCGCAGCGCTGGCGGAAGCTTTGCGACACGCCTACGTCAAACGGCTCGACACCATGGGTGATACAGAGGCCAGTTTGGCGACCTCGACGACCCACGTCACGGCGGTCGATCGGCGAGGCTGCATCGCCGCCCTGACGACCACCTTGCTGTCGATTTTCGGCAGCCATTATGTGTTGCCCGGGACCGGTATCCTGATGAACAACGGGGTGATGTGGTTCGACCCCCACCCGGGACGGCCGAACTCGATCGCCCCCGGCAAGCGGGCGTTGACCAACATGTGTCCGGTCGTGGTCGCGCGTGACGGCCGGCCGTGGCTCGGACTCGGCGCCTCCGGCGGCCGGCGCATCCTCGGTGCGGTCCTGCAGACGGCGAGCTTTATCGTCGATTTTGGCATGGAGCCCGAGGCGGCGGCACAACACCCCCGGATCGACGTCAGCGGCAGCGATCGCATCGGCATCGACCGTCGGCTGCCTGCGGCAATCATCGAACGGCTGTCGAGCAAACCCGGGGCGGCGCTGGTCGAGCACACGGTGCACCCGGACCGCTTTGCTCGCCCGAACCTCGTGTTGCGTGGCGCCGACGGGGTCAACCACGGCATCTCCGACGTGATGTCGCCGTGGTCGGCGGCGGTTGCGGAGCCCGAACGAGCCTGAGGTGGGTCACACCCTCCGCACTGCTGCTGCTTCTGGGCCCCGCCGCACTCTCCGCGGCAGGAAAATGGACGACGACCGATCCCGCCGATCAATCTCGCCCACATCGACTACGGCGAGATCAACGGGTACGGCTAGGCGGTCGGCTATCATCACCGGCCAAACGGGGTGGACCCGCGGGGGGGGCACGGGTGCAGCGGATCGTCCAGCCGCCGGATGCGAGCGGCGTCTATCGGGCACAGGTGGCGCTCCGCGATCCGGCCACCGGCGCATGGATCGATAAGAAGGTGTCCTCCACCTTCTTTCCCGATGCGATGTCGGACGACGAGGTCGTCGACGAGGTCCTCGTCGCCTTCCACGCCGGCCGCAGGCGCGGCGACGGACATTTCATCGGCGCTTCGGGTCACGGCTTCGCAATCGAGGGATGGTACCAGAGCGGCCATATCAACGCCGCCTACCCGCTGCGCGGCCAGTGATGTCGGATCTGGTCAGCGTTCGCCGGCACCCGGCCGGGTTTCTCGAAGGACAGGGGCGCCCCGGCAGTGGCCGGCACGGCGAGATCATCGCGCGCTTTCTGCAAAGCGATGTCCAGAGCGACCTCGAGACCGCGCGGATGCTCCTCGCCGAGATCGCCGCGGCCGAGCGCGGCGAGAAGCCGCAGGCCGGCGGGGTCGGCAACGCCTTTTCGATCATGACCTCGCCCGACGGAGCGGTGATCCGAAATGCGGTCGTCGAGGGTGCCTCGGCGGAGCGTTACAGCCTCCCCGAGTTGCGCCCGCGATCGAGACCTGGATCGCTGCGATCGAACGCGCGGCGTTCGACCGATCCGACCGCTCTTCCCCTGACGGCAGGGGAAAACCCGCTTTCGGGCGCCTGAAAACCCCTTTTCAGCGTTTGAAAAATTAGATAACTCAGAGACATGGATGCGAAATGAGCGGGCCGGCCGACAGCGGAATTTTGATCGCGGAAACGGGGTTGGCAGCGGAATGGCAGCGGAATTTGGCAGAGCTACCGGGCTTGTGTTATTGGCATGGGAAAATCCATATAATAATTAATAAAATCACATTGAACCCACATTTAGGCGCGGCGCCGCCCGCTACAAGAGGGTCGCTATGAACGTCGGCTCCTGCATGCCGGGCAGAGGGCGCAACCCGGTCGTGCGCCCGCGCGACGCCGCCTCCCTGATCCTGTTGCGCGGTGCCGGCGACGACCTCGAGGTCCTGGCCGGCCGCCGCCCGCGTCATGCCGGGTTCATGCCCGGCGTCTACGTCTTCCCCGGGGGCGCCATCGACCCGCCGGACCGCATCGCCTGGAGTATCGAGGCCGGAACCGAAACCTTG
>DATEQL010000445.1:0-5814 GCA_035272665.1 Allostellaceae bacterium | reverse complement strand
GGTCATGGGCTATTCAAAGAACCAGAAGGCGGCCAAGGATTTCCTACGTTGGATCCACACAAAGCCGGTATTCGAGGAATGGTTTACCTCGCAGCAGGGCTACACCGACGGCGCCACCAGGTACTGGGAGGAGGACCCGGTCTGGGACATCGATCCGGTGCTGAAGCCGTTCAGGGATCTGCCCAACAGCGGGCGGCTCATGGGCTACGCTGGGCCGCCGAGCCAGCAGGCGGCCGAGGTTCAGACCAAGTACATCATCGTCGACATGTATGCGAAGGCCGTGCAGGGGATGAAGCCCGAAGACTCGGTCAAATGGGCACATGAAGAATTGGTAAAAGTGTACGCCTGATCAGAAATTCGCCTGTGGCGGAGACGCCCGAATGACCTTTACTACTCTCGCCGCCCCGACCGCTTACGCCGGCACCCCGCGACGTGGGCCGGTGACCCGATTGCTCGAGGACGAGCGCTGGCTGGCCATGCTCTTGCTGCTGCCGACCCTCGCTTTGCTCGGGCTCTTTATCGCCTATCCGTTTGTCGAGGGCGTCCGGCTGTCGGTGACCGACGCTAAGGTCGGGGTGCCTGGCCAGTTCGTCGGACTGCAGAACTTCGAGCGGATCTGGAACGACGACATCTTTCATGTCGCGGTGTGGAACACCTGCGTCTATACGGCCGTCGCTACGGTGTTCAAGCTTGCGCTGGGCCTCTGGCTCGCGCTATTGCTCAACCATCATTTCAAGGGCAAGGCCTTCACTCGGGCCTTCATTCTATTGCCCTTCATCATTCCGACCGTGCTGTCGACATTGGCCTGGAAATGGATGTTCGACCCGACCTTCAGCGTGATCAACTGGATGCTGTTCAGGCTCGGCGTGATCCATAGCCGGATCAATTGGCTCGGCGACCCGCACCTCGCGCTGATCTCGGTGATCATCGTCAACGTCTGGCGTGGCGTGCCGTTCTACGCGATCGCCCTGCTCGCCGGGTTGCAAACTATCAGCCCCGAATTGCACGAGGCCGCGGCGATCGACGGGGCGCGGGCCTGGCAGCGCTTTCGGCACGTGACATGGCCGCTGCTCTTGCCGGTGACCTTGGTCATCGTGCTGTTCTCGGTCATTCAGACCTTCGCAGACTTCCAGCTCGTCTACGTATTGACGGGCGGGGGCCCGGCCAACGCCACCCAGCTCTTCGCCACCTACGCCTACCAGCTCGGCATCGGCACCGGCCTCCTCAGCCAGGGTGCCACGATTTCGCTCGCCGTTTTCCCGGTGCTGCTGCTCGTGGTCATTGTCCAGCTGCTCTATATCCGCCAAGTGGAGACCCATTGAGAGCTGCCAAAAAATGCATATTCCAGCAGTGATCGCGCAGCTAATCACCTCGCCCCGCTTGCGGGGAGAGGTCGGACGTCGCGCGCCGCGCGGCTTCCGGGTGAGGGGCCACCTACATCTTCTACCTGCGCTTGATCTGCAGTCGCGACGGTGCCCCTCACCCCAGCCCTCTCCCCGCGAGCGGGGCGAGGAGGTATCGCGCGGCTTTGCTGCACCGGCCGGGCGCTGAGCGATGGTCGAGGGTGCGCTGTGGCGGCGCTGGGTCTTTTTTTACGTCCCGTTGACCGCCTTCGTCGTGGCACTGCTGTTCCCGTTCTACTGGATGATCATCACCACCATCCGGCCGGACAGTGAACTGTATCGTCCGTGGAACGCCCCGAATTACGCGCCGTTCTGGACCACCCATCCGACCCTGGAGCACGTCACGGATCTGCTGACCGAGACCTTGTTCAGCACCTGGATGCTGAACACGATGATCATCTCGCTCGCCGCCACGGCGATCTCGCTGTTCTGCGGTCTTTTGGCCGGCTACGCGCTGTCGCGGCTGAAGTTTCCGTTCGCCGGCAGTCTCGGGACGATGATCTTCATCACTTACCTCGTGCCTCAGACATTGCTGTTCATCCCGCTCGCCGACATCATCCGCAACTTTCGCCTCGGCGACACGCCGTGGGCGCTGATCCTGACTTATCCGACCTTTCTTATTCCGTTCGTCACCTGGCTGATGATGGGCTATTTCAAGTCCATACCCAAAGAACTCGAGGAGTGCGCCCGCATCGACGGGGCGACCCGATGGAAGGCGATGATCTACATCATCTTTCCGATCGCCGTGCCGGGCATCCTATCGGCCGGCATTTTTGCTTTTACGCTGTCCTGGAACGAGTTCCTCTACGCCCTCGTCTTCCTCTCCTCGCCCGAGGAGAAGACGGTTCCGGTCGGCGTAACGTCAGAGCTGATACGCGGCGACGTGTTCTATTGGGGTGAGCTGATGGCCGGGGCGCTGCTGGGCTCGATCCCGGTTGCCTTCGTCTACTCCTTTTTCGTCGAGCACTACGTCGCCAGCCTGACCGGGTCGGTCAAGGGATAGCATCCGCGCACGAGAGAGCAATGGCAGAGGTCCATATCCAGAGCTTGAACAAGAAGTTCGACGAGGTCCACGCCGTCAAGGACGTGAACCTCGGTATCCGCGACAAGGAATTCGTGGTCCTCGTCGGTCCCTCGGGCTGCGGCAAGACCACCACATTGCGGATGGTGGCCGGGCTCGAATCGATCACCTCGGGACGCATCCTGATCGACGACAAGATAATCAACGAGCTGCCGCCGATGGATCGCGACATCGCGATGGTGTTTCAGAACTACGCGCTCTACCCGCATATGAGCGTCTACGACAACATGGCCTTTGGCCTTAAAATGCGGAAGTTCGACCGCGCCGATATTGCCAAGCGCGTGCAGGATGCGGCCGAGATCCTCGGCATCCAGGAGCTCCTCAAGCGTAAGCCGCGCCAGCTGTCGGGCGGTCAGCGCCAGCGCGTCGCACTGGGACGCGCGATCGTGCGCCACCCGCAGGTGTTTCTGTTCGATGAGCCGCTGTCGAACCTCGACGCCAAATTGCGCGTGCAGATGCGGGTCGAGCTCAAAAAGCTGCACGACCGGCTCGGCACCACCGCGATTTACGTGACCCATGACCAGGTCGAGGCGATGACCCTGGGCGACCGCGTGGTCGTCATGAAAGACGGCCTGGTGCAGCAGGTCGGCGAGCCGCTCGAGCTTTATAACGCGCCGGCTAACCTCTTTGTCGCCGGTTTCCTCGGCTCTCCGGCCATGAACTTTGCCACCGTCAAGATCAGCCGCGAGAACGGGGCGATCTGGGCCGCGAGCGCCGGAATGCAGATCAAGGCCCCGCCCGATTGCGCCGACCGGCTCGGCCGCTATGTCGGGCAAGAGGTGACGCTCGGGATACGCCCGGAGGATTTGCACGTCGCGTCGGCTGCCGATCCGACTGCTCTCGGCTTCGACGTCGTGGTCGAGGTCGTCGAGAAGCTCGGCTCCGAGATTCTGCTGGATGTGGCAGTGGGCTCGGACACGATGGTGGCTTCGGTCGAGCCCAATATCCGAGCGAATATTCACGATCGGATGCGTCTCGCGTTGAACCCGGACCGCTTGCACTTCTTCGACATGCAGTCGGAAGCGGCGATTTGACCGACACTGCAGAGAGGGAGATCAGAATGGCGCGCATCGATCGGCGTAGACTTCTAAAGCTCTCCGGTGCCGGCGCGATCGCCGCCAGCGGCGGCATCGCCGCGATCCTCGCCTCCGGGCGGGCGCCCGCCTATGCCCAGGCCACGTCGATCCACTGGCTCAAATTTGTCGACTTCGTGCCGGTCTCCGATCAGTTACTTCGAGGGAAGATCGCCGACGAATGTCAAAAGGCGCTCGGCATCAAGCTCGAGATCGAGACCATCAACGGCGACGGTGTTCAGGCACGCATCACCTCGGCGATACAGTCGGGAACGGGTCCCGACATTCTGATGGCAGTCAATAATTGGTCGCAGCTATATGCGGACAGCGTCGTCGACGTCAGCGACGTCGCCGAGGAGATCGGCAAGGCGCAAGGGGGTTATTACGATACCGCGCATGCCGTCGCCAATGACGGCAAGAAGTGGATCGCTGTTCCGTACACGATCCTCGGTGTCCTGTTCGTCAACCGCACCTCATGGTTTGCCGAAGTGGGCAAGGGCCCCGAAAACTTCCCGCAAACCTGGGACGAGTATCGCGCCGTCGGCAAGCAGCTAAAAGCCAAGCAGCACCCTTATGGGCAGACCCTCGCCCACGCCTTCGGCGACGGCCCGGCCTTTTGGTATCCCTATCTGTGGTCGTGGGGAGGCAAGGAAGTCGAAGCCGACGGCAAGACCGTTGTGCTCGACAGCAAGGAGACGGTCGAGTCGGTCAAATTCGCGGTGCCCTTCTGGAAGGAGTGCTTCGATGAGGGCGCTCTGTCCTGGGACGACGCCGGCAACAACCGAGCGTTTCTGTCCAACACAATTAGCTCGACCAGCAACGGTGCGTCCATCTACTTGCTGGCCCGGAGCAAGCCCGAGAGCTACCTGAGCGAGACAGGGAAGCCGCTCAAGGACGACATGTTCCACGCGCCCCTTCCCAAAGGTCCTGGCGGCCAGTTCAGCTATCACGTGCCGTTCTCGAACATCGTGCCGGCCTATACGAAGAATCAGAAGGCGGCGAAAGATTTTCTGCGCTGGTTCCAGTCCAAAGATATCTACGAGCAGTGGTTCGCCTCGCAGCAGGGGTTCTCGGTTGGCAGCACGAAGATTTGGGAAGAGGACAAGCTGTGGAAGGTCGACCCGGTGATGGCGCCGTTCCGCACAGCGGCCGAAAGCGGACGCTTTGCCGGCTATGCGGGTCCAGCCGGCCGGGCGGCGGCTGAAACCATCTCCAAATTCATCATTGTCGATATGTACACTAAAGCCGTCCAAGGGATGCCGCCCGAGGACTCCGTCAAATGGGCCCACGGCGAGCTTGTGAAAATCTACGGCTGAGGCCGCATGTAGAGGTTTCGTGCTGATCACCTCCGGATAGCATGGACCTGATCGTACGCAACGTCCGCCCCGCCGGATTCCCGGAGCCCATCGATATCGGCGTCGCGCACGGCAAGATCGTCGCTATTGCACGCGGACTGGCGGCAGCATCAGAGATCTACGATGCGGGTGGGCGCCTCGCCTGCGCCGGTCTGATCGAGACGCATATTCATCTCGATAAATCCCGCATCATCGGCCGCTGTCCGCCCGAGCCGGGGCGCGAGATCTATCCGATGAGACAGGTCGCGGCGATGAAGCCCGGCTTTACGGTGGAGGACGTGCGGCGCAGAGCGGAGCGCACGCTCGTCGAGTGCATTCTCAATGGGACCACGCGCATGCGTACCCAGGTCGAGGTCGATCCTGCGATCGGCATGCGCGGGTTCGAGGCGGTGCAGTCGTTGATCGCTGACTACAAATGGGCGATCGACATCGAGATTTGCGTCTTTCCGCAGGACGGGCTGACCAATAATCCGGGTACTGACGAGCTGTTGTTCGAGGGGCTAAAGCGCGGGGCGAAGGTGATCGGCGGCGCCCCGCGCTACGACACCGACCCCGCCGGCCAGATCCGGCGGATTTTCGAACTCTCCCGCGACTATGACGTCGACATCGACATGCACCTCGATGTCGGCAACACGCCCGCAGCGATGGACATCCATCTCGTCTGCGAGCTGACCGAAAAATACCGCCGCGGCGGTCGGGTCGTGGTCGGGCACATGGCCAAGCTGTCGACGATGCCGCCCGAAGAGGTGGCAGTGTTGGGGCGCCGCCTTGCCGATACGGGCATCGCGGTCACTGTCCTGCCGGCGACCGATCTCTACCTGATGGGGCGAGACCGGGATCACAATGTCCGCCGCGGCGTCGCCGACGCCAACTTTCTTGTCGAACACGGTGTCAATTGTTCG
>DATEQL010000444.1:0-3436 GCA_035272665.1 Allostellaceae bacterium | reverse complement strand
CATCGTTGACGACGGCGCGCTTGACATAGGCGATGTCCTGCATACCGAGCAAGGTCAGCTCCCGCGCCGACATTTGCCGAACTCTTTCGATCTTGTTCATCTCATTCTCCTGGCCGCGATCAGAGCCCCCGGCTCAGCCCGATGACCGCGACCCATCCGGCGCGCCTACGGCAGAGCCGGCGGAGCCCGCCTTAATCTCGACAGTACGTATCCGGCTCTCAACCTCGGGGCGGATCAGCTCGATGTGAAGAAGCCCGTTATCCAACCGCGCGCCACTGACCTCGATGCCTTCGGCCAGGACGAAGGATCGCTGGAACTGACGCGCGGCAATACCGCGGTGCAGATAGACGCGCTCCGTATCGTCCGCCTGTTTGCCACGAACGACGAGCTGATTGTCTTCGATCGTGATGCTGAGATCGCCCATCGTGAAGCCGGCTACCGCCAGGGTGATCCGCAAAACGTTCTCGCCGAGCTGCTCGATATTGTAGGGAGGATATCCGTCGCTCGAAATCTTGCTGACACGGTCGAGCGCCCGCTCGAAGTGGTCGAACCCCAAGAGCAGGGGCGAATTGAACAGCGACAGTCGTGACATTGCTTCTCCTCGTCGGTGAGCGAGAGTTGCGTACCGGACCCGCGAGCGGCGCCCGATCGCGAACGAGATTTACGGGGGGTTATTTGGGCGCGGGTGGTTGGCCAATCAAGCGAACGGTCCGATCACGAGCTGGCTTGACGTGCCGGTTCAGAGGCACTTGCGTCCAGTCCATGCGACCGAGGGCGATATTCCGACGGGCCGCGCTTCCGCCAGTCGGGCCGCACACCATATCCTTCCCATCACTTCCCCTCGGGCTGTCTGGCGAGCGTAGCGATGTCGAGACGACTGCTCAACTGGCGCATCATCCTGGCGCTGTTGTTTTGCGCGAGCCTCGCACTCGCGCCGGCCATCGCCGAGGCACGCGCTGGCAGCTCTTACGGCGGCCGCTCGTCGGGCATGGGTAGCCGGGGGTTACGAACCTACGAGAACAACAATGCGCAGCCGTTGAACCGCAGCGTGACGCCGCTGCCACAGACGCCAGCACAACCCGGTCTTACCCCTCCCATCCGGTCGCCTGTTTACGGAACCAGCAGCTTCTTCCAGCGGCATCCGTTCTTGACCGGGCTGGCAGGTGGATTTCTTGGTTCCTGGCTGTTCGACCACAGCGGCTACGCCGCAGACGGCACCTCGACAGGTTCGGCGTTCGGGATGTTGCTGGAGTTCTTGGTCATCGGTCTGCTGATCTATCTCGCTGTGCGATGGTTCCGTGGCCGCGCGTTTTCCAACGGAGGGCCCGGCGGGTCGCCCTTCTCGACGCCGCGTTCGGCGGGGGCGGCTGCGGCCCCGGCGCGGCGCGATCGCGGGCGCGACATCAACCTGTCCGATGCCGACCTCAGCTCGTTTCAGGCAACACACGCCATCGTTCAGGAGGCCTGGAGCGCGGCTGATATCGGACATCTTCGTCGGTTAATGACTCCCGAGATGCTGAGCTACTTCTCGGAAGAACTGACCCGCAATTCCAGCCAGGGCGTGCAGAATATCATCTCCGATGTGCAGCTCATCAAAGGCGAGCTGACCGAAAGCTGGGAAGAGGGCGACCTGCAATACGCCACCCCCTATCTGCGATGGCGCGCTCTCGACTATGTCATTCGTCTCGGGCGTTCACCTGGCGACTCGGACTACGTCGTTAGCGGCAATCCGCGCACGCCGGTCGAGGCCGAGGAAGTTTGGACTTTTGTCCGCCGGCGGGGCGGCCAGTGGCTGCTTTCAGCGATTCAACAGGTCTGACAGCACCGCGTTACGGCCATGCCGCCTCGGGGGGCAGCGACATCAGGATCGCCTCGACATTGCCGCCGGTCTTCAAGCCGAATATCGTCCCGCGGTCGTAAAGCAGATTGAACTCGACGTAGCGACCACGGCGGACGAGCTGATGGCGCCGCTGCTCGGTCGTCCAGGAAAGCCGCATCCGCTGCCGCACGATGGCCGGATAAACCGTCAGGAAGGCTTCGCCGATCGAGCGAAGAAAGGCAAAGTCGCGTTCCCAATCGCCGCTGTTGAGGTAGTCAAAAAAAATCCCGCCGGCGCCGCGCGGCTCGCCCCGGTGCTTCAAGAAGAAGTATTCGTCGCACCACGCCTTGAAGCGGGTATAGCTATCGCTGTCGTAGGCGGCGCAGGCGTCGGCGAGGGCAGCATGGAATTTATCGACGGCAGCCGCGTCCGGGTAAATCGGGGTGAGGTCGGCGCCGCCGCCGAACCAGGCTCTGGTGGTGACGATGTGACGCGTATTCAGATGAACCGCCGGAACCAACGGCGAGCACATATGAGCGACGAGCGAAATCCCGCTCGCCCAGAAGCGCGGATCCTCCGACGCCCCCGGGATCTCGTTGCGGAACTCGGGAGAGAATTCGCCGGACACCGTCGATATGTTGACGCCGACCTTCTCGAAGACACGCCCGCGCATGATCGACATCGTCCCGCCGCCGCCCCCCGGACGCTGCCACTCGGTGCGCTCGAAACGTCCGGCTGTTGCTTCCGCAGGACGATCCTGGGCGAATTCGTCCTCGATCGCCTCGAATGCCGTGCAGATCCGGTCGCGCAACCCGGCGAACCAGGTCTCGACCCGGCCGCAGAGAGGACGATCAGCGGGGAAGGCAGAGGGAGCTTCGGTCATTGCCCTGGGAACAGTGCGGTTTGACGCAGCGCCTCGGCCAGCGCGATCGCGCCGGCGAGGGCAACGTTGAGCGATCGGGCGGCTCGGCGCAATGGAATCACAAGGCGGGCGGCGGCGGCGCAATGCACCGCTTCGGGCACGCCCGCGCTCTCCCGGCCGAGGACGATCGTATCGTCGGCCGCAAAGACAAAACGGTGGAGCGCGACCGACCCCGCGGTCGTCATCAGAACCAAGCGCGACCTAGGATTACGATCGGCTAGAAAGGCTTTCCACGAGGAATGCCGCTGGAGCGAAAGGTTTGTCAGGTAATCGAGGGCGGCTCGCTTGAGGCGCCGGTCGTCCAAGACGAAGCCGCAAGGCTCGATCAGATCGACTTCGACCCCGAGACAAGCGGCAAGCCGCAATAGGGCACCAGTGTTCTGTGGTATATCCGGCTCGAACAATGCGAGGCGCAAACAACCTCCAAGCCCGCGCGGCAAGGCGTGGTCAATCGCATCATATCGGTATCATCAATATTCCCTTGGTCGCCTAATTCTGCGGCAGTCTGTCGCATAGTTCGCTTTTATCAACAGTATAGCTTCCGGCAGCGGTTCGCACCGGATGAACGGCTGCCCCGGTATGAGGTTTTGAATGGCCGATGTCGCACAGCAGAACGTCAACCAGGCGCATCCGGGTGAAACACGGCGCGACTTCCTGTTGCTCACAACCGGAGCGATCGGCGGCGTCGGGGTCGC
>DATEQL010000443.1:0-2679 GCA_035272665.1 Allostellaceae bacterium | reverse complement strand
CCGCCGTACATGGCGGCGTTGTTCCAGGCCAAGCTTCTGCCGCGGAGTTCTGGCGCGACCGCCGACGCAAGCGCTTTGAGATTGGGAATATACGCTTGACCAAAGGCGAACACGCAAAGCGCCGCCACCAGCATGATCCGTGCATCCTGCCACAGCGCGAGGGCCAGAACGATCAGCGCAGCCAGTTCGGTGATCTGGCCGACCCGCACCGTGCGTTCCTTCCCGGACCGGTCGCCCAAGCGGCCCAATGCCAAATTACCCGCAGCGTTGATGCCAATGCTCGACGTGGCGCGATCTCTTGGCGCGACCGGAGACAAGCAGACAGGTTCGCTCGAAAGATCCTGGCGCCTGCGCCTGCCGTCGCCAAGGAACGCGATAGCTAGTCTGAAGCAGGCGTTACGAGATCCTCGATCCTGATTGGGAAACGACGCACCCGGATCCCTGTCGCGTGCCACACCGCGTTTGCAACGGCAACCGCCGTGCCTGTAATGCCGATTTCACCAACCCCTTTGATGCCGAGGGCGTTTACGTGGGGATCGTGCTCGTCGATCATCAGGGCTTCCAAGGACGGCACGTCGGCGTTCACTGGGACGTGGTAGTCTGCAAGATTGGCGTTTAGCGTCCGGCCCGAGCGCCGATCGATGACGGCGTGCTCGTGCAACGCGAATGATACGCCCCAAATCATGCCACCGTAATATTGGCTGCGCACCAGTCGAGGGTTGATGACCTTGCCGGCTGCGAAGGCGCCGACCAGTCGAGTGGCGCGGATTTGACCGAGATCGGGATCGACCTTGACCTCGGCGAATACAGCTCCGTGCGCGTGCATGGCGTAAGCGGACTGCAGCGCGGGGTCCGCACCGCTCTCACCGCGGGCCTCGATCAACCTCACGCCGGCGCGACCGAGGATGTCGGCATAGCTCTCGCTCCGCCTTTCGTCATCGCGATGGAACAGGCGGCCGCCGCGCGCGACGACCCCGGCATTGCCCGCGCCGAACAAGGGCGAACGCTCATCGCCTGTCGCCAGCTCCGCGAGTTTGGCGATGACGGCGGCGCCGGCTTTGTGGATGGCCATGCCTGCAGTGGCGGTGTGGGCCGAGCCGCCGGCGATGCCCGCGTCCGGCAGGTCGGACGTGCCCGTCCTGAACTCCACCCGCTCGAGGTCGAGCCCCAGCGCGTCGGCTGCGATCTGGGCGAGCGCGGTCCCCGCGCCCTGACCCATCTCGTGGGCCCCGGTCTCCATCAGGCCGGCGCCGTCGCCTCGCACGACCGCACGCGCCTCGGCCTGGAACATAATCGCCGGAAACCTTGCGGTGCCCATTCCCCAACCGACAAGGAACCCAGCTTCGTCACGCATCTGTCGGGCTGCGAGCGGACGTTCCGACCAGCCAAAGCGCTCGGCGCCTCGAGAGTAGCACTCGCGCAAAGCCTTGGAGGAGAACGGCTTGCCCGAGATCGGCTCGACTTCGGCATAGTTCTTTAGGCGGAATGCCAGCGGATCCATCCCGCAGGCTTGCGCCATTTCGTCGATCGCGCTCTCCAGCGCAATCGATCCCGGCGCCTCGCCGGGGGCTCGCATGAACAACGGCGTGCCTGCGTCAATCCGGACCACCTCGTGAGACGTGGCGATGGCAGGGCTCGCGTAAAGCGTATGCGAGACGTCGGCGGCCGGTTCGAAGAAATCATCGAAAGTGCTCGAGGCCGTCTTCACGTGATGATCGATTGCGGTCAGCCTGCCTTCACGGTCGGCGCCGATGCGAATTGTCTGGCGGGTGGGCGCACGATGGCCCACCGGGCCGTACATTTGTTCGCGGCGTAGCACGAGCTTGACCGGCCTGCCGACCAGTCGGGCCGCCATGATGCCGAGGATTTGTGGCCCGGAGATCAGGCCCTTGGAGCCGAAGCCGCCACCGAGGAACGGGCTGCGAATATGTATCTTCTCCGGCGGGATGCCGAAGAGTCCCGCGATCCGCCCTTGGGCCATAGCGAGGCCCTGACTCGGCGTATCGATGGACAGCGAGTCGCCGTTCCACGCCGCCACGATCGCATGGGGCTCCATGGCATTGTGGTACTGGGCGGGCGTCTCGTAGGTCGCATCGATCCTGATCGCCGCCGTCGCGAGAGCCGCCTCCACATCGCCCCGCTGTACTCTAGCCGGATTGCCGACGCCGACGGCGGGCGGGACAAAGCTCTCACTGTCATCGAGACCGACACGGGCAGGCAGCACTTCATATCGCGGCGACAGGAGCACCCCTCCTTCCGTCGCAGCCTCCAGCGTCTCGGCGATCACCGCCGCGATCGGCTGGTTCGCATAACGCACCTGATCATTCTGCAGAAGATCGAGCCGGAACATGAAAGGGTTCGTCTTTGCGTCCGGATCCAACGCGAGTGGCGGCTTGTTGGCAGGGGTCATGACATCGACGACGCCCGGGTGGCCCTTGGCAGCCTGCACGTCAAGGAAGGTCACGCGACCGCGTGCGATGCTGCTGACCGCCAGAACCGCATCCCGGCCGGGTGATTATCCGCTGCATAGCGGGCTGCTCCCGTGACCTTCAGGACGCCGTCGCGGCGGGTCAGCGGCTGACCGATGTTCGAGCCATGTCGGACATGGCGCGGAGCTTGGGCGAGGGTGATCTCAGGCGTCATGGAGTCCTCCGGGAGCGGATGAGAAGGGGGAGGCCG
>DATEQL010000442.1:0-2890 GCA_035272665.1 Allostellaceae bacterium | reverse complement strand
GATACCGCGCGCTCGCGCGAGATGGGCGGGACCGGGCTCGGGCTCGCGATCGTCAAGCACATCCTGAACCGTCACCGCGGCTTTCTCGAAATCGACAGCACCCCCGGGACGGGCTCGGCGTTCACCGTCTTCCTGCGCCCGCACCCCGCCGCACCATCGGAACCGTGCTCGGGAGGCGCGCCTTAGAACCGCATCAGCCTCATTTTCCGGCGTCCTCCCCTCCCACGCCTCGCGTCCTTCCTTGATCGCGAGCCAGAGAACCCCGAGCGAGGTGACGGAATCTGTGGGCCGCGATGCCCGAGCCGACGGCAATGATGGCCTCGGCCGTCATCCATGCGACCGTAAACCATTCGAGGCGAAACGCCTCTCCGATCAGCGCTACCCGGCCGACCTCGTGAACCGGCGCCCGCAACCCTCGCTCAGTCTTCCGAAGAAGGGCGGCGCAGCATCGGCAACGCCAAAGCGAGGCCCGCCAGCTGTGCGAGGATGAACCCCGGCGCATCGACCGGCCGGATGCCGGCGAAGGTTTCGGTGAGCGCGCGCGCCACGGTCGCCGCCGGATTGGCGAAGGAGGTCGAGGCGGTGAACCAGTAGGCGCCGGTGATGTAGGCCCCGACGGCAAAGGCCGTCACCGGCTCGCGATGGGCGCGGCATCCCCAAATTACCGAGAGCAGCCCGAAGGTGGCGATCACCTCGGCGACCCATTGCGGCATCCCCGTACGCGCGTGCTGCGAGAGCTGCCAGATTGGCAGATCGAACATGATATGCGCCAGCCACACGCCGAGGACGGCGCCCACGACCTGAGCGGCGATGTAGGCCGGCACCGCGTGCCAGCGCAGACCTTCGGTCGCCGCAGCGGCCAATGTCACGACGGGGTTCATGTGCGCGCCCGATTGTGGCCCGAAGGCAAGGATCAGGGCCACGAGCGCGCCGCCCGTGGCGATCGCGTTGGCGAGCAGGGCGAGGCCGACATTTCCGCCGCACAGCCGCTCGGCCATGATGCCCGACCCGACCACGGCGATCAGCAGAAAGGCCGTCGCGACCAGTTCGATGAAAGCCTCATGGACCAGCGAGCGGCTCAGCGCATGCCGCCGTGCTGTCGTCGCAACCGATGTCACGGTGTCGGGTCCCCGGAGGTGACGACGCGGAGATGGCCGATCTCGTCGACTTTGCGCTTGACCGCCAGGCGATCGAGGGCGTCGAGCCGCAAGCTGGTAAAGAGCTTGATGCGGGTTTCGAGCGCCTGAAAGGCATAACGGAAGGCCCGGCTTTTGTCTGCTTCCGTGCCCTCGACAGCACCGGGGTCCGGCACGCCCCAATGGGCGGTCACCGGGTTGCCCGGCCAGACCGGGCATACTTCGTTCGCGGCCTGATCGCAGACGGTGAAGACGAAATTCATCTGCGGCGCCCCGGGTTTGGCAAATTCGTCCCAGCTCTTGCTGCGCAGCCCGCACGTATCGAGATGGGCCTTTTCCAGGAGGTCGAGCGCCAGGGGGTGCACCTCGCCCTTCGGAAAGCTGCCGGCGCTGGACGCCTGGAACCGTCCTCGATCAGCGCTTCAGCGATGATGCTCCGTGCCGAATTGCCGGTGCAGAGGAAGAGAACATTGTAGGTTTTCGCGATCACGCACCGCTCCTAAGCGGCGCAACAGGACGGAGCGCAGCAGGCGGCGGGAGCTGGCTCCGCCGCGAGTTCCGCGAATGGCGGTTCGCACTCGCATGCGGCTCGCTCTTCCTGGAGCTTGGCGAGTGACCCCTCGCCGTAGACCGTGGCCTCGCCGCAGGTGAAGAAGGTTTCCCACGGCACCCCTTGCGGGTCGGCGATCCACTGCTTGTCGGACCGCGCATAGCAGCAGGTGGTGGCCTTAGTCTCAACGATCGGCCGTTCGGCCCGGCTCATCCGGTCATAAACCTCGGCGATCTCGGCCTCGTCTTCGACCTGGATCCCCAGATGCGAGATGCCGATGACGCCGCCCTCACGGCTGCTGATCGCAAAATTGACCCGGGGATCGTCCAGCATCCACTTCGCATAATCGTCCTTGAGGACGTTCGGCTCGGGTGCGAACAAGGTCGAGTAGAACCGGATCGATAGAGCCAGATCGTCAACCGACACGTGGACGTGCAGGGGCTTCATCATCCTCTCGTTCGGCAAATGTGTCGGCGGGGTTGCAGACCGGCGGGCATATTGCGGTGCCGCGGCCGCAGCAATTCTCGGTCAGGTAGGCCATCAGCTCGTTCATCGCGCCGTATTCGGCGGAATAGATCAGCTGCCGACTCAACCGCCGCTGGGTGATCAGGCTGGCATGCACGAGCTGCTGGAGGTGAAAGGACAGCGACGAGGGCATCACGCCGAGCTTCTCGGCGATCACGCCGGCCGGCAGCCCCTCGGGACCGCGGGCCACGAGCAGTCGGAACAGCTCGATCCTGGTCTCCTGAGCAAGGGCGCCGAGCGCCGCGATCGCGCGTTTTTGGTCCATCGGTCCGTCACAAAAATTTTATGTTTCGACGATAATCGAATCTATTGACTCGATCGAAGCTTGTCAAGCACATTTTGCAAAGTATCGAAATTAGGGTTCGACACATCGCCGAAGGAGCGATCATGAACACGACCGAGGTCAAGGAGATGGTCCGCAAGAGGTACGGCAGCATCGCTGTCGGCGACGCGGGATGTTGCGGCCCCGCCGACACGGCGCAGGAAACGTCCCGCAGCATGGGCTATTCCGAAGCGGAGCTGGCCTCCTTGCCGGAGGGCGCCGACCTCGGGCTCGGTTGCGGCAACCCGCAAGCGCTCGCGGCGATGCGCCCCGGTGAAGTGGTCGTCGATCTCGGCAGCGGTGCAGGGATCGACTGCTTCCTGGCAGCCCGACAAGTCGGCCCGGCCGGGCGGGTGA
>DATEQL010000441.1:0-46236 GCA_035272665.1 Allostellaceae bacterium | reverse complement strand
CCGTCGCCGCGCAATCCCTTCCGGCGGGCAGTCAGATCGTCGGCAACATCGCCGGCCTGCTGCTGGTTGGGTTGGGTAGCGCGATGATGGTTTTTGCCACGATCCGCTTCCGCAAGATCTCGCTCGAAATCGACGCAAAAGGGGTGCGGCCTGGCCCTGGGGCGCGGCTGGATATTACACTCGCGATGCTGCTGTTACTGCTCGGGACCACCCTATTCGTATATCTGATGTACACGGTAATCAGTCGGCTCTGAGCAGCCGTGACGACGCTGTGGCATTCAGGCCGGCGCCGGCGTCATGTTGGCGCCACAGTCGGGGTGTATGTTGGCCCGATCGGCAGGGACGAGAGGAGAGCCGCCGGCCGTCCCTGCTGCGTCCCTCAGCATTGCGTTTTCGTCCCTGCAGCGCTCCCTCAGCGGATGCGGCAAGAAAGGCCACAAGTCTTTGATAGAAAGGGTGTTTCGGCATGAGTGGGGCGGGCCGTGCGAATTGCCTCCCTGATCTGAGGGACAAGCGGCGCCGGGGTGTTGAGCGGTTCGGCGAGGCGGGAAGGGGCCCGGCGCAGGCGGGTGCTCAATGATCGTCGCGGACGAGCTCGTAGAGGGCGACTGCCGCGGCGTTGGAGACGTTGATCGTCGGCTGCTCGCTGCGTGTCGGCAGCCGTGCCAGATGGTCGCACCGCTCGCGCACCAGGCGGCGCATGCCGCCGCCCTCGGAACCCAGCACGATCGCGACCCGCTCGCCGAGATCGAGTGCGGCAAGCGTCCGCGGCGCGGTTTCGTCGAGCCCGCAAATCCAGAAGCCGGCGTCCTTCACCCTGTCCAAGGCGCGGGCGAGGTTGACGACGCGGACCAGTGGTACGCTTTCGAGGGCGCCCGAGGCTGCTTTGGCAAGGGCTCCCGCAACGGCCGGCGCGCCGTGCACGGCGACAACCACCGCGAGCACGCCGAAGGCGGCCGCTGAGCGCAATACCGAGCCGACGTTGTGCGGGTCGCTGACCTGGTCGAGCAGCACGATGGTGCTTCGGCCCGATGCCGCCGAGGCCCGCCGTAGCACGTCGTCGAAGTTGGGCTCGGGGAGCGGCTCGACGGCAAGCGCCAGCCCCTGGTGGACAGCCCCCTCAGGCAGAATCGTCGTAAACCCGCCGCGATCGAACACCCGTATCGGCTCGCCGGCACCGCGCCGCGCCGCCCGCGCGCCGGCGACTAGGGCCCGCGCCTCCTGTTCCTGCCCGGCGAGCGCGGCCAGCAGGTGCCAGCGTCGTGCCGGGTTTGCGAGCGCCGCGGCCACCGTATGCCGGCCATAAATCCAACGCTCGGGACTAGCTCGCCCGCCGGCCGATGTAGCTGAAAGCGCGGGGTGCGATGGCGGACGGCTCGACCGCTCCTCCCGGCCTGCCGCAGGCTGGTGCGCCGGCCGGCCGCGTTTATGGGGGGTGCCCGCAGAGGGCTCATTTCTGCCTTTCCTCAGGGACTCCTCGCTTCATGGCCTGCGCCCCTCCGCTGTAGCATGCGGCCCCACGTGGGACCAGGGCCAGTTGACAAAGCCCAGATTGACAAATCGGGGGCGAAACCCTATCACCCCCCGTCCGCTGCGCCGGGCGGCACGCGATCCCGGAGGGGTTGCCGAGCGGTTAAAGGCAGCAGACTGTAAATCTGCCGACGTACGTCTTCGTAGGTTCGAATCCTACCCCCTCCACCAGCGCTTCGGGATCGCGGCGCGATCGCAAGGGTCGAGCCGGTGGGTGGAATGCGGGTGTAGCTCAATGGCAGAGCTCCAGCCTTCCAAGCTGGCTATGTGGGTTCGATCCCCATCACCCGCTCCAGCGTTGCGCGGTGCTGCCACGTCACGGGCAAGCACGCCCGACGGGGTGGTGTAGTCTTTTTCGACAAGAAAGCCGGAAGCCATGTCGAAGGCGAAGTTTCAGCGGACGAAGCCGCATTGCAACATCGGGACGATCGGTCACATCGACCAGGCAAGACGACGTTGACGGCGGCCATCACCAAGGTGTTGGCCGAGAGCGGCGGGGCAACGTTCGTGCCGTTTGACCAGATCGACAAGGCGCCGGAGGGGCGGGGCGCGCGAGATCACGATTGCCACGGCGCATGTCGAATATGAGACGGCCAACCGGCGCTATGCGCATGTCGACTGTCCGGCGGCGCAGACGGACGGGGCGATCCTGATGGTGTCGGCGCCGGCGTCGTCGCCAAAATCATCAAATAGGGAGGTGGCAACATCGCGGCGGATCAGCGTGGCACAGGAGCGGCTGGCCCTTCGTCGATAAGCGCCCGATCTGTACAGCCACGTCGCGCCGACGATGCAGGAAGATGCCACGGCAAAACTCGACATGGCGTTCAAATCTGCTATAACCGCCGCCGCCGTCGGGCCGAAATGAGCAGTTTCAGTAGCAAGTTGGGTAGCGTCGGAGCTCCGGTAGTCTCCATGTGATTGATTTAGGAGTGTAGCTCAACTGGTAGAGCACCGGTCTCCAAAACCGGGGGTTGGGGGTTCGAGCCCCTCCACTCCTGCCAGTCTTTGACTGCATCGATCGGCGCATGGTCGGGCTATAGCTGGAAGGGGCGCAGGCGAGGCGCCATATGATTTGGTGGGAAGCGCATCCCTCGAGGTCAGGAGGTCATGGCAAGAACGAACGCAGCCGAGTTTATTCAGCAGGTTCGGCAGGAGGTCGCGAGGGTCACCTGGCCCAGCCGCAAAGAGACAGTGGTCACCACTGCCATGGTATTCGTGATGGTATTCATTGCGGCGGCTTTCTTCTTCCTGGTCGATCAAATATTTTCGGCGGGTGTGCGGCTCATCTTCGGGCTGGGACAGTAGATTCCGGGGCGTCGGGCGATGTCGAGCCGCTGGTATGTGATCCACGTTTATTCGGGCTTTGAGAAGAAGGTCGCGGCCTCGATCCGCGAGCAGGCCGAGCAGAAAGGTCTCGCCGACAGGTTTGAGGAGATCCTCGTTCCCACCGAAGAGATAGTGGAGGTCAAGCGCGGCGCCAAGGTAAGCTCCGAGCGCAAGTTTTTTCCGGGCTACGTGCTGATCAAACTGGACCTCACCGACGAGACCTGGCATCTCGTCAAGAACACCGCCAAGGTCACCGGGTTTCTCGGCGGGCGCGGTCGGCCGTCGCCGATCAGCGATGCCGAGGCGGCCCGCATCATGCGGCAGGTCGAGGAAGGGATAGAGCGACCGAGGCCGTCGGTGACCTTTGAGGTCGGCGAGCAGGTCCGGGTCTGCGATGGACCGTTCACCTCGTTCAACGGGCTCGTCGAGGAGGTCGACGAAGAGAAGGCGCGGATAAAGGTCGCCGTGTCGATCTTCGGGCGCGCCACCCCGGTCGAGCTCGAATACTCGCAGGTCGAGAAGGTCTAAACTTCGAACCGAACATAACCCATGGCAAAAAAAGTCGTCGGTATCATCAAGCTGCACGTTCCGGCCGGCAAAGCGAACCCGTCGCCGCCGATCGGCCCGGCCCTCGGCCAACGCGGGTTGAACATCATGGAGTTCTGCAAGGCGTTCAACGCCGCGACCCAGAACCTTGAGCCCGGCATGCCGGTCCCGGTAGTGATCACGGCTTACGGCGATCGCTCCTTCGCGTTCGTCACAAAGAGCCCGCCCAACTCCTATTTCCTGAAAAAGGCGGCGGGGATAGAGAAGGGATCGCAGACCGCCGGCAAGGGCAGCATGGTCGGCCGGGTGACGATGGCCCAGATCCGCGCGATTGCCGAGCAGAAGATGCAGGACCTCAATGCGAAGGATGTTGATGGCGCGTGCCGCATGCTGATCGGCTCGGCGCGGTCGATGGGGCTCGATGTCGTGGAGTAAGGGAGATGGCAATGACGGGAAAAAGGCTCAAGAAGGCCTATGAGGGCGTCGATACGACGGTGCAGCACTCGCTTGGCGAGGCGGTCAAGCTGGTTAAGGGGCGTGCCTCGGCGAAGTTCGACGAGACGGTCGAGATCGCGATGAACCTCAACCTCGACCCGCGCAAACCCGATCAAAACTTACGCGGCACGGTGATGCTGCCGCACGGCACCGGCAAGACCGTCCGGGTCGCGGTTTTCGCGCGCGGCGACCGCGCCAAGGAAGCCGAGACCGCCGGCGCGGATATCGTCGGGGCCGAAGATCTCGCCGAGAAGGTCCAGGCCGGACAGATCGATTTCGACCGGGCGATTGCGACCCCGGATCTGATGTCGCTGGTCGGACGGCTCGGCAAGATCCTCGGGCCACGCGGCTTGATGCCCAATCCGCGGCTCGGTACGGTCACGCCGAATGTCGCCGAAGCGGTTCGCGCCGCAAAGGGCGGACAGGTCGAGTTCCGCGCCGAGAAGGCCGGGATCGTCCATGCCGGCGTCGGCAAAGCGAGCTTTACGGATGCGGCGCTGGCGGATAATGTGCGCGCCTTCGTCGGCGCCATTACGCGCGGCAAGCCGAGCGGCGTCCGAGGTACCTATATCAAGAAAGTCAGCCTGAGCTCGACGATGGGTCCGGGAGTCAGGGTCGAATTATCGGGCCTTTCCGATGAGGCGAGGCCTTAGGGGCCGCCGGGCGAGGGCTCCAGCAAGAGATAGAGTTCGGTATGCTGCCGCGGCGCGACAAAGTAGGGATGCCCGAAGGGTGGCAACCGGGCTCGTGATCGCGACGGAGTTCGTATGCAACAGGTGGGCGCGTCCTCGGACTGCGCTCGCGAACCGGGTTCGGAGACGAGAGTGGATCGGATACAAAAGCAGCAGGTGGTCGAGACGCTGCAGCAGGTTCTCGCGGACACCGCTTGCGTGGTCGTGACCCACCAATCCGGGCTCAGTGTCGCCGAGGTTACCCAACTGCGGGGCCAGGTACGCGGCGCCGGTGCAGGCTTCAGGGTGACCAAGAACCGGCTGGCGCGGCGCGCTCTTGCCGGCACCGCGTTCGAGCCGCTGTCACCGTTGTTTACAGGCCCGACGGCGATCGCCTTCTCGCGCGACCCGGTGGCAGCGGCAAAGGTGGTCGTCGAGTTCGCCAACCGCAACGATAAATTGACCATCATCGGGGGCGGGCTCCCAGGCCGCCAGATCGATGCCGCCGGGGTCCGGGAACTGGCCAGGCTGCCCTCGCTCGACGGACTGCGTGGCATGCTCGTCGGCTTGCTCCAAGCGCCGGCGACGCGGCTTGCCGTCGTTCTCCAGGCGCCCGCTGGACAGATCGCCCGTGTCCTCGCCCGATATAGCGAGAACCAAGGCGAGGCCGCTTAGCCGCCTTAGGTCAAGAAATCCCGAGAACCTCTATCCCAGACCTCAGGAGTAAGAGATGCCGGATTTGGCAAAGCTGGTCGATGATCTGTCGGCCTTGAGTGTGATCGAAGCGGCGCAGTTGTCCAAAATGTTGGAGGAAAAATGGGGCGTCTCGGCCGCGACACCCGTCGCGGTGGCGGCGTTCGGCGGAGGCGCACCGGCTCCGGCAGCCGAGGCAGCGGTCGAGAAGACTGAGTTCGATGTGATCTTGGCCGCAATCGGCGAGAAGAAGATCAACGTAATCAAGGAGGTCCGGGCGATCACCAGCCTTGGCCTCAAGGAAGCCAAAGATCTCGTCGAGGCGGCGCCCAAGCCGGTCAAGGAGGGTGTCAACAAGGAAGAAGCGGCAAAAATCAAAAAACAGCTTGAAGACGCGGGTGCGACTGTCGAAATAAAGTAGGTCTGTCACGACCTTTGTCACATCGGGACGGGCGCCGATGCTGTCGGCGGCCGCGTCCGAGGCTACCGATCCCGGGGCGCGATTTATCGCGCACGCCGGGTTTTGGCGTCGCTGACGCAACGACGCGGCGGGGCTTGGCACGAAAGTCGCATATCGAGTTGACGCGGCGCGGGTTGGATCACCGAGCCACCAGGATCGGGTCTGCTTAGGCGGCCCACAACGAGGAGTGTGCATGGCTACATCCTTTACGGGAAAAAAGCGCATCCGCAAGAGCTTCGGGCGCATCCCTGAAGTCGCGCCGATGCCGAACCTGATCGAGGTCCAGAAGAGTTCGTATGACCATTTCCTGCAAATGGGGGTGGCCCCCGAGCAGCGCGCCAATGTCGGGCTGCAGGAGGTTTTTAAGTCGGTTTTCCCGATACGCGATTTTTCCGAGCGCGCCCAGCTCGAGTTCGTCCGCTACGAGTTGGAGACGCCGAAGTACGACGTCGATGAATGCCAACAGCGCGGCATCACCTTCGCTGCCCCTCTAAAGGTCACCCTCCGGCTTGTGGTCTGGGATGTCGACGAGGATAGCGGATCGCGCTCGATCCGCGACATCAAGGAGCAGGACGTGTACATGGGCGATATGCCCCTAATGACGAAGAACGGCACCTTCATCATCAACGGTACCGAGCGCGTCATCGTCTCGCAGATGCATCGCAGCCCGGGAGTCTTCTTCGACCACGACAAGGGCAAGACGCACTCCTCCGGCAAATACCTGTTCGCCGCTCGGGTGATACCCTATCGCGGCTCCTGGCTCGATTTCGAGTTCGACGCCAAGGACCAGGTCTATGTGCGCATCGACCGGCGCCGCAAGCTCCCGGCGACGACTTTGCTGCTCGCCCTCGATGGCACGGCGACCGAGGCATTGCGGGCGCGCCGCGAGGCCGAGAACAGCTCCTTGCAGCCCGGCGAAGCGATCGGAATGACCAAGGAAGAGATTCTTTCGCTCTTCTACGGCACGGTCACCTTTCGTCGCGGCGCGCAGGGTTGGATGACACCCTTCGATCCGGAACAGTTCAAAGGCAAGCTGACGAACGAACTTCGGGATGCCCGCTCCGGTGAGACGGTACTCGCCGAGGGCGAAAGGATGACGCCTCGGATTGCCCGCCGGCTACGCGACGAGGGCCTAACCGACATTCTGGTCGGCGACGAGCAATTGATCGGCCGCTATTTCGCTTCGGATCTGATCAACGAGGAGACGGGCGAGATTTATTTCGAAGCCGGTGACGAGATCACGGCGGCGGCGCTTGCGCAGCTGAGCGAGTCCGGCATCGACCAGATCCCGATCCTCGACATCGATCACGTTACCGTCGGTCCTTACATCCGGAACACCCTGGCCATCGACAAGAACGCCACGCGGGAAGATGCGCTGATCGACATCTATCGCGTGATGCGCCCGGGCGAGCCGCCGACTTTGGAAACGGCAGAGGCGCTGTTCCGCAGCCTATTCTCCGATCCCGAACGTTATGATTTGTCGGCGGTTGGCCGCGTCAAGATGAACTCGCGGCTGATGCTCGATACCGACGATTCCGTGCGCATCTTGCGCAAGGCCGACATCTTGGCGATCCTCAAGGTGCTGGTTGAGCTCAAGGACGGTCGCGGTGAGATCGATGACATCGATCATCTGGGCAACCGCCGTGTCCGCTCGGTTGGCGAGCTGATGGAAAACCAGTATCGCGTCGGTCTGTTGCGCATGGAACGAGCGATCCGCGAGCGCATGAGCTCGGTCGAGATCGACACGGTCATGCCGCACGACCTGATCAACGCGAAGCCCGCGGCGGCGGCGGTACGCGAGTTCTTCGGCTCCTCGCAATTATCGCAATTTATGGACCAGACCAATCCCCTGTCCGAAATCACCCACAAGCGCCGGCTGTCAGCGCTCGGTCCTGGGGGCCTGACGCGCGAGCGCGCGGGTTTCGAGGTGCGCGATGTCCATCCGACCCATTACGGCCGAATCTGCCCGATCGAGACCCCGGAAGGTCCGAATATCGGCTTGATCAACAGCTTGGCGACCTATGCCCGTGTCAATCAGTACGGTTTTATCGAGAGCCCCTACCGCAAGGTTGTCAATGGCCAGGTCACCGACGAGGTCATCTATCTTTCGGCAATGGACGAGGGTCGCTTTGCGATCGCTCAGGCCAATGTCGAGACCGATGCGCAAGGCCGGATCACCGCCGATCTGACCAATTGCCGCAAAGGTGGAGACTTTGTGATGCAGCGACCGCAGGACATCGACCTGATCGACGTCTCGCCGAAGCAGCTGGTTTCGGTGGCGGCCGCGCTGATCCCGTTCCTCGAGAACGATGACGCAAACCGCGCTCTGATGGGCTCGAACATGCAGCGCCAGGCGGTGCCGCTAATCCGCGCGGAGGCGCCGCTCGTCGGCACGGGGATGGAGGAGACCGTCGCTCGCGACTCCGGCGTCACGATCATCGCTCGTCGGTCGGGTAGCGTCGACCAAGTCGACGCGACCCGCATTGTCATCCGTGCGACGGAAGAGACCTCGACCGCCGCTTCGGGCGTCGATATCTACAATCTACTCAAGTTCCAGCGCTCCAATCAAAACACCTGCATTACCCAGCAGCCGCTTGTCAAAGTCGGCGACCAGGTCCTGGCGGGCGATATCATCGCCGACGGTCCGTCGACCCAACTCGGCGAACTCGCCCTCGGTCGCAACGTGTTGTGCGCCTTCATGCCGTGGAACGGGTACAACTTCGAGGATTCGATCCTGATCTCCGAGCGGATCGTCTCGGACGACGTGTTTACTTCGATCCATATCGAAGAGTTCGAGGTGATGGCGCGCGACACCAAGCTCGGTCAGGAGGAGATCACCCGCGATATCCCGAATGTCGGTGAAGAGGCACTGAAAAATCTTGACGAGGCCGGGATTGTCTATATCGGGGCCGAAGTGAAGCCGGGCGACATCCTCGTCGGCAAGGTCACTCCCAAGGGCGAGTCGCCGATGACGCCCGAGGAAAAGCTGTTGCGCGCTATCTTCGGCGAGAAGGCTTCCGACGTGCGGGACACTTCGCTAAGGCTGCCACCCGGGGTCTCCGGCACGATCGTCGAAGTGCGCGTCTTCTCGCGGCGCGGGGTCGACAAGGACGAGCGTGCTCTGGCCATCGAACGCGCCGAAATCGAACGGCTCGCCAAGGATCGCGACGACGAGCGCGCGATCCTCGAACGCAGCTTCGCTGCGCGCCTTAAGGAACTGATGCTCGGCCAGATCGCGGTAGGTGGGCCCAAGGGCATGAGGTCCGGCACCGAGATCACCGAGGTCGTGCTCGCCGAGCACCCCGTGGCGCACTGGAAACAAATCTCGATCCGCGACGACGCCATAATGGCGGATATCGAGGCCTTGAAAAACCAAATGGAAGAGGCTGTCACGGGGCTTACCGCGCGCTTTGAGAGCAAAGTTGAAAAGCTGCAGCGAGGTGACGAGCTGCCGCCAGGCGTAATGAAGATGGTCAAAGTCTTCGTCGCAGTGAAACGCAAGCTGCAACCCGGCGACAAGATGGCGGGCCGCCACGGCAACAAGGGCGTGATTTCACGGATTGTGCCGTGCGAGGACATGCCCTACCTCGAGGACGGAACGCCGGTCGATATCGTGTTGAACCCGCTTGGCGTGCCGAGCCGAATGAACGTCGGCCAGATCCTTGAGACGCATCTCGGTTGGGCTGCGGCCGGGCTGGGCCGGCGCATCGGTGAGGTGCTCGCCCATGTCAAGCGCGGGGTGGCCGACGGCGAACTACGCAGCTTTCTCAGCGAGATGTATCAAGGTGAGGAGAAAGCCGAAATCGAGCGTCTTGCGCCGCATGACCTCCTGGAACTCGCCGGTAATCTCAGCCATGGCGTGCCGGTCGCGAGCCCGGTCTTCGACGGTGCCAGAGAGGATGACATCGTGGCGATGCTCGATCAGGCTGGTCTCTCCTCCTCGGGGCAGGTCACCCTGGTCGATGGCCGGACCGGAGAGCCCTTCGATCGCCAGGTGACGGTGGGCTACATCTACATGATGAAGCTGCACCACCTAGTCGATGACAAGATCCATGCGCGCTCGATCGGGCCATACAGCCTCGTCACCCAGCAGCCGCTTGGCGGCAAGGCCCAATTCGGCGGCCAGCGTTTCGGCGAGATGGAAGTTTGGGCGCTGGAGGCCTATGGCGCGGCTTACACGTTGCAGGAGATGTTGACGGTCAAGTCGGACGACGTTTCCGGCCGAACCAAGGTCTACGAGGCGATCGTGCGCGGCGACGACAATTTCGAGGCCGGTATCCCGGAATCGTTCAATGTGTTGGTCAAGGAACTGCGGTCGCTCGGCCTCAATGTCGAGCTGGAGCAGCGCAGTTACTGACTGCGAGCCGTTTCGCACAAACCGGTGAGAGTTGCTTATTCGGTCACCCCCGCCATCTCCGGAGCGGCCCGCAAGGGCCGTCCCTCTGGGACGCGGGTCCACTGTCGCGAGTGCAGTATCCGCGGCTCTGGATGCCCGCTGTTTACGGGCATGACGGCAGACCAGGAAAGGGGTCGTTGATGAACGAATTGATGAACATCTTTGGGCAGGTCAGCGGACCGCAGAGCTTCGATCAGATCCGTATCTCGATCGCCAGTCCCGATAGGATCCACTCCTGGTCGTTCGGCGAAATCAAGAAGCCGGAGACGATCAATTATCGCACGTTCAAGCCCGAACGGGACGGCCTATTCTGCGCCCGGATCTTTGGGCCGATCAAGGATTACGAGTGCTTGTGCGGCAAGTACAAGCGCATGAAGTATCGTGGCATCATTTGCGAGAAGTGTGGTGTCGAAGTGACCCTCTCTAAGGTCCGGCGCGATCGAATGGGTCATATCGAGCTCGCCTCGCCGGTGGCGCATATCTGGTTTCTCAAATCGCTGCCGAGCCGCATCGGCCTGTTGCTCGACATGACGCTTAAGGACCTCGAGCGAATCCTCTATTTCGAAAACTACGTCGTCATCGAGCCGGGGCTCACGCCGCTGAAGCAGCACCAGCTGCTCTCCGAGGAGGACTATCTTAAGGCCCAGGACGATTATGGCGACGACCAGTTCACGGCTGCGATCGGAGCCGAGGCGTTGCGGACGATGTTATCGGCGCTAGATCTGGCCGAGGAGAAAGACAGGCTGCGCGGCGAGCTGCGGGACACAAATTCGGAGGCGCGGCGCAAGAAGCTCGTCAAGCGATTGAAGCTCGTCGAGGCCTTCACGGATTCGAACAGTCGGCCGGAGTGGATGATTCTCGAGGTCGTTCCCGTCATTCCACCGGAGCTGCGGCCGCTCGTACCGCTCGACGGAGGGCGCTTTGCGACCTCGGATCTTAATGATCTCTACCGCCGCGTGATCAACCGCAACAATCGACTGAAACGGCTGATCGAGCTAAAGGCGCCCGACATTATTGTGCGCAACGAGAAGCGCATGCTGCAGGAAGCCGTCGACGCTCTGTTCGACAATGGCCGACGCGGACGAATCATCACCGGGGCTAACAAGCGACCGCTAAAGTCGCTCTCCGACATGCTGAAGGGCAAGCAGGGCCGGTTCCGGCAGAACCTGCTCGGCAAGCGAGTCGACTATTCGGGCCGCTCCGTCATTGTCGTTGGTCCCGAGCTCAAGCTGCAGCAGTGCGGTCTGCCGAAGAAGATGGCACTCGAGTTGTTCAAGCCGTTTATCTATTCGAAACTTGAGCTCTATGGTCTCGCCAGTACGATCAAGGCGGCCAAGCGCATGGTCGAGAAGGAGCGACCGGAGGTTTGGGACATCCTTGAGGAGGTGATCCGCGAGCATCCCGTCCTTTTGAACCGCGCGCCGACACTTCATCGCCTCGGGATTCAGGCGTTCGAACCGGTGCTGATCGAAGGCAAGGCGATCCAGCTGCACCCGCTCGTCTGCACCGCGTTCAACGCCGATTTCGACGGCGATCAAATGGCGGTGCACGTGCCGCTGTCGCTCGAAGCTCAGCTTGAGGCGCGTGTCCTGATGATGTCGACCAACAACATCCTGAGCCCGGCGAACGGCAAACCGATCATCGTTCCGTCGCAGGACATCGTCCTTGGTCTCTATCACATCTCGATGGAGCGTCCGGGGGAAACCGGCGAGGGCATGCTGTTCACCAGCATCGGCGAGATCGAGCACGCGCTCGAAGCGAAGGCAGTGTCGCTGCATGCGCGCATTAAGTCGCGTTTTCGCACGGTTGACGCCGAGGGCAAGCCGCTGGTAGCGCGGGTCGAGACCACTCCCGGCCGCATGCTGCTGTCCGAGATCCTGCCGCGCCATCCGGCGATCAGCTTCGAGCTGGTCAACTGCCTTTTGACAAAAAAGGAGGTCAGCAACGTCATCGACCAAGTTTATCGCCATTGCGGCCAGAAGGAGACGGTCATTTTCTGCGACCGGCTGATGTCGCTCGGTTTCCAGCAAGCCTGCAAGGCCGGCATCTCGTTCGGCAAGAACGATCTGATCATCCCCGGGGCGAAGCGCGAACTGGTCGCCCAGGCGCAGGACCAAGTCAAGCAGTATGAACAGCAGTGGCAAGACGGGCTGATCACCAAGGGGGAGAAATACAACAAGGTGGTCGACGTATGGTCACGCTGCAGCGACAAGGTCGCCGAGGAGATGCTCAAGATGATCCGCTCGACAACGCCCGGCGAACCCGTCAACTCGGTGTGGATGATGTCGGATTCAGGCGCCCGCGGATCGGCAGCGCAAATCAGGCAGTTGGCCGGGATGCGCGGTCTGATGGCCAAGCCGTCGGGCGAAATCATCGAGACGCCGATCATCTCCAACTTCAAGGAGGGGCTGACCGTGCTCGAATACTTCAATTCGACGCACGGTGCGCGCAAGGGCCTGGCTGACACGGCGCTCAAAACGGCGAACTCGGGCTATTTGACCCGCCGGCTGGTCGATGTCGCGCAGGATGCGATAATCACCGAGGAGGACTGCGGCACCACCCGCGGCTTGACGACGAGCGCCGTCGTCGACGGTGGCGAGGTCATCGCCCCGCTCGCCGACCGCATTCTGGGTCGCACTGCGGCGATCGACATCCTCGATCCCATCAGCGGCGAGTTGGTTCTCCGGGCCGGAGCGTTGATCGACGAGGACGCCGTCGACCAGATCGAGCGAGCCGGGGTCGACGCGGTCCCGATTCGCTCGGTGCTGACCTGCGAATCCCGTATCGGTGTCTGCGGCAAGTGCTATGGCCGCGACCTCGCCCGCGGAACGGTCGTCAACATGGGGGAAGCCGTCGGCGTCATCGCGGCACAGTCGATCGGCGAGCCCGGCACGCAGCTGACGATGCGTACCTTCCATATTGGCGGGGCGGCGCAACGCGGCGAACAGTCCTCGATCGATGCCGCGTTTGACGCCAAGATTTCGGTCAGAAACCGCAACGTCGTCGTCAACTCAGCCGGTGTGCCAGTGGCGATGGGCCGCAACTGCGAGATTGTGCTTCTCGACGATGCCGGCCGCGAGAAGGCACGACACCGGATTCCCTACGGTGCACGGCTGGTCGCTGACGAGGGGGCCGAGGTTAAGCGCGGCGATCGGCTGGTAGAGTGGGATCTCTCGATCCCGATCATCACTGAAAAAGATGGGGTAGCCCACTATGTTGACCTGATCGAGGGACTGTCGATGCGCGAGATCGTCGACGAGGAAACAGGCATCCCCCGTAGGGAAGTGATCGATTGGAAGCAGCAACCGCGCGGCGGCGATCTGCGGCCCCGGATCACGTTGCGCGACCAAGACGGCGAAGTGTTGACGCTAGGCAACGGACTCGAAGCGCGCTATTTCATGTCCGTCGACGCAATCCTCTCGGTCGATAACGGGGCGCACGTCAAGGCCGGGGATGTCCTTGCGCGGATTCCGCGCGAATCGTCGAAGACCCGCGATATCACCGGTGGCCTGCCCCGTGTCGCCGAGCTGTTCGAGGCGCGTAAGCCGAAGGATTTCGCTATCATCAGCGAAAGCGACGGTCGCGTCGAATTCGGCAAGGACTATAAGGCGAAGCGGCGCATCATCGTCGCCCCGGCCGAGGAGGACAGGGAGGCGGTCGAGTATCTTATCCCTAAGGGCAAGCACATCAGCGTGCAGGAAGGGGATTACGTCCAGAAAGGCGACCTCTTGATGGACGGCAACCGGGTTCCGCACGACATTCTGCGGATCCTCGGGGTCGAAGAGCTAGCGAGCTATTTGATCAACGAGATCCAAGAGGTCTACCGGCTGCAAGGTGTGCGCATCAACGACAAGCACATCGAAGTGATCGTGCGGCAGATGCTACAGAAGGTTGAGATCGAGGATCCTGGCGACACCACCTTTCTCGCCGGCGAGCAGATCGACCGCTCCGAGTTTGATTTCGAAAATGCGAAGGCCGAGAAGGAGGGGCTACGCGTCGCGCTCGCGCATCCGGTGCTGCAGGGCATCACCAAGGCCAGCCTACAGACGAATTCGTTCATCTCGGCGGCGTCTTTCCAGGAGACGACACGCGTCCTGACCGAGGCCGCGGTGTCCGGCAGGATCGATACGCTGACCGGGCTGAAGGAGAACGTGATTGTCGGCCGGCTGATCCCGGCCGGTACCGGCAGCGTCATCGCCCGGCTGCGCGAGATCGCTGCCGAGCGGGATCGCGAGCTTGCGGCGATTGCGGCCAACGCGGAAGAGCCGGCTCAGCTCGTCGAAGCCGAACAGCGGACGGCCTAGGCGATCCGACCTCACTCGCTTCCCCGAGATGTAGTCCCGGGGAAGCGAGTGAGCGGGCAGCGGTCGGGATGACACCTGGCGTGGGGCTTGACCCGACGCGCCTGCGTGATTACTAATACTGTTTCTGTTCGGGGCTGGCCGTAGGAAGCCACCTAGACGCAGCTCTGTTGTCAGCATATGGCTCGGCGCTCTTGCGAGAGGGCGCGTTAAAAGTCGGATAGAGGCTCTCCACCGCTCCGGCGTGGCATAGGCGTCGGGCGGTTGTTTCGTTTGAAAAGGTTTTGACCATGCCGACGATAAACCAGCTCATCCGCAGTCCGCGGAGATGGCAGGTGGCCCGCAACAAGGTGCCGGCGATGGAGGCTTGCCCGCAGAAGCGCGGGGTGTGCACGCGCGTCTACACAACCACGCCCAAAAAGCCGAATTCCGCTCTGCGAAAAGTCGCGCGCGTGCGCTTGACCAACGGTTATGAGGTGACGAGCTACATCCCCGGCGAGGGTCACAACCTGCAGGAACACTCGGTTGTGCTGATTCGGGGTGGCCGGGTCAAGGATCTGCCGGGCGTGCGCTACCACATCATCCGCGGCACTCTCGACACCCAAGGGGTCAAAGATCGCCGTCAGCGCCGTTCGAAGTACGGCGCCAAGCGTCCGAAGTAAAGGAAAACGTCATGTCGCGCCGTCGCGCCGCGGTCAAACGCGAGGTCCTGCCGGACGCCAAGTTCGGCGACGCTGTCTTGACCAAGTTCATGAACTGCTTGATGTACGAGGGTAAGAAGTCGGTTGCCGAGCGAATCGTCTATGGTGCTCTGGACCGCGTCGCCAAGCGCGCCGGTCAGGATCCGTTGCGGGTGTTCCACGACGCGCTCGACAACGTGCGTCCCGCCGTCGAGGTGCGCTCGCGCCGTGTCGGCGGTGCCACCTACCAGGTACCGGTCGAGGTTCGCGCCGACCGCAGCCAAGCGTTGGCGATCCGTTGGCTGATCTCAAGCTCCCGCGGCCGCTCCGAGAACACGATGGAAGAGCGGCTTTCGGGTGAACTCCTCGACGCCTCCAATAACCGCGGTGTCGCGGTTAAGCGGCGAGAGGACACGCACCGCATGGCCGACGCCAACAAAGCCTTCTCGCACTATCGCTGGTAGACACCGCAGAGGACGGCCGGTTCAGGTTTTCCTTCAAGGCACCGCTTGCGGGCGGCGCCGTCGGAGCTTTTCTCATGGCACGTACGACACCCCTCGAGCGATATCGGAATATCGGCATCATGGCGCATATCGATGCCGGCAAGACGACCACGACCGAGCGGATCCTCTACTATACCGGACGCTCCTACAAAATCGGCGAGGTCCACGAAGGCACTGCCACGATGGACTGGATGGCGCAGGAGCAGGAGCGCGGCATTACAATCACCTCCGCGGCGACGACCTGTTTTTGGCAGGACCATCGGATCAACATCATCGACACGCCAGGTCATGTGGATTTCACGATAGAGGTAGAGCGCAGTCTGCGTGTGCTCGACGGGGCGGTCGCGGTGTTCGATTCGGTCGCCGGCGTTGAGCCTCAGTCGGAAACCGTGTGGCGCCAAGCCGACAAGTACGGCGTGCCGCGGATCTGTTTTGTCAACAAGATGGATCGCGTCGGCGCGGATTTCCCGCGCTGCGTAGCGATGATTGCTGATCGCCTCGGAGCCCAGCCGCTGGTGCTGCAGCTCCCGATCGGGGTCGAAAGCGATTTTGTTGGTGTGCTGGATCTGGTTGGCCTGCGGGCGATCAGGTGGCGCGAAGAAACCCTGGGCGCCCAGTTCGACATCGGAGACGTTCCGCCCAACATGGCAGCCGACGCGAAAGCTTTCCGCGCAAAACTGGTCGAAACCGCCGTCGAACAGGATGACGCAGCGCTAGAGGCTTATCTCGGCGGCGAGGAACCGAGCGAGGAGACCCTCAAACGCTGCATTCGCAAGGGCACGATCCGCGCCGCCTTTGTCCCGGTGCTGTGCGGCTCGGCCTTTAAAAACAAGGGGGTACAGCCGCTCCTCGACTCGGTCGTCGACTACCTGCCGGCGCCGACCGACGTCACGGCGATCAACGGCGTCAAGATGGGCTCGCACGAGCCGGCGGTGCGCCGCTGCTCGGACGACGAGCCTTTCGCCGGGCTTGCCTTCAAGATTATGAGCGATCCGTTTGTTGGCTCGCTGACCTTCGTGCGTATCTATTCCGGCGTGGTGACGAGCGGCAGCCAAGCGCTCAATACCGTCAAGGGCAGCCGCGAGCGGATCGGCCGTATGCTGCAGATGCACGCGAACCACCGCGAGGACATCAAAGAGGCGCGCGCCGGCGACATTGTCGCGTTGGCCGGGCTAAAGAACACGACGACCGGTGATACGCTGTCGGACCCTGCCCATCCGGTCGTGCTCGAGCGCATGGACTTTCCTGATCCGGTAATCGAGATCGCGGTCGAGCCCAAGACCAAGGGCGATCAGGAGAAGATGGGCCAGGCGTTGGCGCGGCTCGCCACCGAAGACCCGTCATTCCGCGTCACTGTCGACCACGAGAGCGGCCAAACGGTGATTAAGGGAATGGGCGAGTTGCATCTCGAGATCATCGTCGATCGTATGAGGCGCGAATTCAAAGTGGACGCGAATGTCGGTGCGCCGCAGGTCGCCTATCGCGAGACGATCACCCGCTCGGCGGAGGTCGACTACACGCACAAGAAGCAGACCGGCGGTGCCGGCCAATTCGCTCGCGTCAAGCTCCGCTTCGAGCCGCTGCCGCCAGGTTCCAGCTTTGTCTTTGAGAACGCAGTGGTCGGTGGCACCGTGCCGAAGGAATATGTGCCAGGGGTCGAGAAAGGGTTGAAAGCGTCCACCGAGACGGGTGTACTTGCCGGCTTTCCAGTCATCGATCTCAAGGTGATACTGTTCGACGGCGCCTATCATGAAGTGGACTCAAGCGTGCTCGCCTTCGAGATCGCCGCCCGCGCCGCTTTCAAGGAAGGCGTCATGAGGGCCGCGCCCAAACTGCTTGAGCCGATCATGCGGGTCGAAGTCGTGACGCCCGAGGTGTATATGGGCGACGTGATCGGCGACTTGAACAGCCGCCGCGGTCAAGTCACGGGAATGGATGCGCGCGTCAACGCGCGGGTCATCGATGCGATGGTACCTCTTGCCAACATGTTCGGCTATGTCAACACGCTGCGCTCGATGAGCCAGGGCCGTGCCCAGTACACTATGCATTTTGACCACTACGAGCAGGTGCCGCAGGCGGTAGCGGACGAAGTCCGCGCCAAGATGGCCTGATGATCCCGCAAGCGCTGAATTGAGCGGAGAAGGACGATGTCGAAGGCGAAGTTTCAGCGGACGAAGCCGCATTGCAACATCGGGACGATTGGTCACATCGACCATGGCAAGACGACGTTGACGGCGGCCATCACCAAGGTGTTGGCGGAGAGCGGCGGGGCAACGTTTGTGCCGTTTGACCAGATCGACAAGGCGCCGGAGGAGCGGGCGCGGGGGATCACGATTGCCACGGCGCATGTCGAATATGAGACGGCCAACCGGCACTATGCGCATGTCGATTGTCCGGGGCATGCCGACTACATCAAGAACATGATCACCGGGGCGGCGCAGATGGATGGCGCGATCCTGGTGGTGTCGGCGGCGGACGGGCCGATGCCGCAGACGCGCGAGCACATCCTGCTGGCGCGCCAGGTTGGGGTGCCGTCCTTGGTGGTGTACATGAACAAGATCGACATGGTCGACGATCCGGAACTGTTGGATCTGGTCGAGCTGGAGATGCGCGAGCTGATGTCGTCCTATGGCTTCCCCGGGGACGACCTCCCGGTGGTGCGGGGCTCGGCGTTGTCTGCCCTGGAGGGGCGCAACCCGGAGCAGGGTCATGCCTCGATCATCGCGCTGATGGAAGCGGTGGACAGCTACATTCCGCAGCCGGAGCGGGCCAAGGACAGGCCGTTTTTGATGCCGATCGAGGACGTATTCACGATCTCGGGGCGAGGCACGGTGGTGACCGGGCGGGTCGAGCGGGGGGTGATCAAGGTCGGCGACGAGGTGGAGATCGTCGGGCTGCGGCCGACCGCCAAGACGGTAGTGACCGGAGTGGAGATGTTCCGCAAGCTGTTGGACCAGGGCGAGGCGGGCGACAACATCGGGGCGCTCTTACGCGGCACCAAGCGCGAGGAGGTCGAGCGCGGCCAGGTGTTGGCCGCACCGGGTTCGATCACGCCGCATACCCGGTTTCAGTGCGAGGCCTATATTCTGACCAAGGAGGAGGGCGGCCGGCACACGCCGTTTTTTGGCAACTACCGGCCGCAGTTCTATTTCCGCACGACCGATGTGACCGGCACGGTGCACCTGCCGGAGGGCACCGAGATGGTTATGCCGGGCGACAACGTGTCGATGGAGATCGAGCTGATCGCGCCGATCGCGATGGATGAGGGGCTGCGCTTTGCGATCCGCGAGGGCGGCCGAACCGTCGGCGCCGGCGTCGTCGCCAAAATCATCAAATAGGGAGGCGGGCCTCCCGCCCGCTCGGAAACCGGAAGACGTTGATGGCCGCCGACAACCAGAATATCCGCATTCGCCTGCGAGCTTACGATCATCGGGTGCTCGATCAGTCGACCAGTGAGATCGTCAATACGGCCAAGCGGACCGGGGCGCGAGTGCGCGGTCCAATCCCGCTACCGACCAAGATCGAGAAATTCACCGTGCTGCGCTCGCCGCACGTCGACAAGAAGTCGCGCGAACAATTCGAGATCCGAACTCATAAGCGCGTGCTCGACATCGTCGACCCCACACCGCAGACCGTCGACGCGCTGATGAAGCTCGATCTTGCCGCCGGCGTCGATGTCGAGATCAAACTGTGATGTCCCGGCCTGATATGGAGCGCTCGTACAAGCCTCGATCCCCCTTGGCCAGGAGTCGCCCGGCCATCCTCGCCTTTTGCCCACCCGGTGGAGAGCTCGGCGGAGACGTGGGTGGCCAGAACAAATCCGGCCGTGGGAAGCAAGGCAGAAGATAGCGCGATGCGCACCGGCCTCCTCGCGCAGAAGCTGGGCATGACTCGCGTCTTTGCTGCCGAGGGAAATCATGTCCCGGTGACGGTGCTCAAGATCGATAACTGCCAGGTGGTTGCCGTGCGCACCCGGGACAGAGACGGTTACACGGCACTACAGCTGGGCGTCGGCGCCGCGAGGATTAAGAACGTCACAAAGCCGCAACGCGGCCACTTCGCCAAGGCGAAGGTAGAGCCGAAAGCTCGTCTTGCCGAGTTTCGCATTTCTGAGGATGCATTGCTGGAAGTCGGCGCGGAGATCACTGCAGCGCATTTTCTCCCCGGCCAATACGTCGACGTCATCGGTGTCTCCATCGGCAAGGGTTTTGCCGGCGCGATGAAGCGGCATAATTTTGCCGGACTGGGCGCCAGTCACGGCGTCTCTGTCTCGCATCGCAGCCACGGTTCGACCGGCCAGCGCCAATCCCCCGGCAAGACCTTCAAGAACAAGAAGATGGCGGGTCATCTCGGTGCCGTCCGGGTGACCACTCAAAGCGTCGAGGTGATATCGGCCGATGCCGAGCGCGGGGTCCTGATGATCAAGGGTTCGGTGCCGGGCAGCACCGGCGGTTACGTGCTCGTCAAGGATGCCGCCAAGCGCAAAGCACCGGACGGGCTGCCGTTTCCGGCAGCCTTGCGGGGCGGACCATTACCGGCGGAGAGCCCGGAGGCAGAAGCCTCCCAATGAAGCTGATCGTGCGCAACCTCAACAACGAGGAGGTCGGGGACATCGAACTCGCCGACGAGGTTTTCGGGGTTCCCATCCGCCGCGACATCCTCGCCCGCGTCGTCAATTGGCAATTGGCAAAACGCCGCGCGGGCACCCACAAGGCAAAGGGGATCAGCGAGATCCGCGGAACGACCAAGAAACCTTACAAGCAGAAGGGTACCGGCCGCGCCCGCCAGGGCAGCCTGCGCTCGCCGCAGTTCCGTGGCGGTGCGCGGATCTTCGGGCCGGTGGTGCGCTCGCACGCATTCGATCTGCAGAAAAAGGTGCGCCGACTAGGCCTCAAGATCGCGCTTTCGGCCAAGCAAGACGAGGGCAAGCTCGTGGTAATCGATGCCGCCCATCTCACCGAGGCCAAAACCAAGGTGTTGCGGGCAAGGCTCGCAACACTCGGCTGGGACTCGGTGTTGATCATCGACGGGACGGTCGTCGACGAGGGTCTCGCGCGTGCCGCCCGCAATCTGCCGCGCGTCGACGTATTGCCGCAGCAGGGTGCAAATGTCTATGACATCCTGCGCCGTGATACGCTGGTCCTCACACGCGAGGCGGTGCGCCATCTTGAGACTCGCCTCAAATGAGCCGGTTTCGCGTCATCCCGCGTGTCGTGAGGACGCTCACACGGCAACAGATGTACGACATCGTTCGTGCCCCGGTGATCACCGAAAAGGCAACGAATGCCTCAGAACACAAGCAGGTGATCTTTCGCGTGCCGCTGACCGCCAGCAAGCGTGAGGTCAAGGCCGCGGTCGAGGGGCTGTTCAACGTCAAGGTGACTGCGGTCAATACGATCCGGGTCCAAGGCAAGCTGAAGCGTTTTCGCGGCCGCATCGGGCGGCGTCCGGACTTCAAGAAGGCGATCGTGACCCTCGCCGAGGGTCAACGGATCGACGTGACGACGGGGATCTGATGCGATGGCATTGAAGACATTTAACCCGACGACACCCTCGCGACGGCAGCTCGTCATCGTCGACCGCAGCGAGCTGTGGAAGGGCAGGCCGGTCAAGGCGTTGACCGAAGGCCTCCGCGGCAAGGGCGGCCGCAATAACACGGGCCGGATCACCATGCGTTGGCGCGGCGGCGGCAACAAGAGGCGCTTTCGGACCGTCGATTTCAAGCGTGCTAAGCTCGATATCCCCGCGACCGTCGAGCGTCTTGAGTACGATCCCAACCGAACCGCTTTCATCGCTCTGATCCGTTACCAAGACGGCGAACTCGCCTACATTCTCGCACCGCAACGCCTTAGGCCGGGAGACACGGTCGTCTCGGGCGAGAGGGTCGATGTCAAGCCTGGGAACACGATGCCCATGCGCAGCATGCCGGTCGGAACGATCATCCACAATGTCGAGATGAAAGCCGGCAAAGGCGGACAAATTGCGCGCGCGGCTGGAACCTACGCCCAGCTCGTCGGCCGCGACCAGGGTTATGCACTGCTACGACTGTCCTCGGGCGAGCTGCGCATGGTCCGCGCCGAGTGCCGGGCGACGATCGGTGCCGTTTCGAACCCGGATCAGCAGAACATTGTCATCGGCAAGGCGGGTCGCAACAGATGGTTGGGTCGCCGTCCTTCAGTGCGTGGTGTGGCAATGAACCCCATTGACCATCCGCATGGCGGCGGCGAAGGCCGCACTTCGGGAGGTCGCCATCCGGTCACGCCCTGGGGCAAGCCGACCAAGGGCAAGAAGACCCGGCACAACAAGGCGACGGACCGGCTGATCGTCCGGCGCCGCCGCAAGCGTTAGCTTCCCGTAATGACCTTCTCTTATCGGACAGATTCGATGGTCGGGGACCCATCTTGTCACACCGGGGCGCCGGTCCGGCCTCTGGCCGGCGCGAAGACAAGCTCCGGTCAGGGTCAGTGTCGATCATGGGTCCTGTCCTCCGCTGAGACGACGAGAGGGATCAATCCTCTGCGCCGGCGATCCGCCTCGATCGCTAGCGTCCGTTGGACGGGGGAATAGCTTGGCACGCTCGGTCTGGAAGGGGCCGTTTGTCGACGGTTACCTTCTCAAAAAGGCGGATGAAGCGCGCCGGTCCGGACGCAACCAGGTGATCAGAACGTGGTCGCGCCGGTCGACGATCTTTCCGCAGTTCGTCGGGCTCACCTTCGGTGTCTATAATGGCCACAAGTTCATCCCGGTGCTGGTCACCGAGAATATGATCGGCCACAAGCTCGGTGAGTTTGCGCCGACCCGGACCTTTTACGGCCATGCCGGCGACAAGCGGGCGCGAAGGGGCTGAGATGGGCAAGCCAGCTGGGTCACGTCGCCTCGAAGAGACCGAGGCCCAGGCCTGTCTTCGTGGGCTGCGCATCAGCCCGCGCAAGCTCAACCTAGTGGCCCAAACGATTCGCGGCAAAAGCGCCGCCTCGGCGCTGGCCGAACTCACCTTCCTGCACCGCCGCATCGCGCGCGACGTCAAGAAGGTGTTGCAGGCGGCGATCGCCAACGCTGAGAACAACCACCAGCTCGATGTCGACCGCCTCTACGTCAAGGAGGCCACAGTCGGTCGTGCTTTTGTGTTGAAGCGGTTTCACACTCGCGGCCGCGGCCGATCGGCACGGGTCGAAAAGCATTTCGCGCATCTCACGGTGATCGTCCGCGAGCGTGCGGAGGAGAGTACCTAATGGGTCAGAAGGTAAATCCGATCGGGCTTCGGCTCGGCATCAATCGCACCTGGGATTCGCGGTGGTTCGCGCGTAAAGAGTACGGCAACCTGTTGCTCGATGATCTGGGCCTGCGCAAGTTTTTACATCAGCGGCTGACCCAAGCGGGCGTGTCCCGCGTCGTCATCGAGCGCGCCGCCAAGAGGACACGGATCACGCTTCATTCGGCGCGACCGGGTGTCGTAATCGGCAAGAAGGGCGCTGACATCGAGAAGCTGCGCACCGACATTGCCAAGCTCACCAACAGCGAGGTCAGCCTCAACATTGTCGAGATCCGCAAGCCCGAGATCGAAGCGAAGCTAATCGCCGACGGCATCGCACAGCAGCTCGAGCGCCGCGTCGCATTTCGCCGGGCAATGAAGCGCGCGGTGCAGTCGGCGATGCGACTGGGCGCACAGGGCATCCGGATTAACTGCTCCGGCAGGCTGGGCGGGGCCGAGATCGCCCGCATGGAGTGGTATCGAGAGGGCCGGGTGCCCCTGCACACCCTGCGCGCCGATGTCGATTTCGGGTACGGCACCGCGAAGACGACTTACGGCGTGTGCGGCGTCAAAGTCTGGGTGTTCAAGGGCGAGATCCTTTCCCACGACCCGATGGCGCAGGAAAGGCGTATGACGGAGGGACAGCCGGGGGGCCAAGAGCGCGGCCGGCGCGAAGCGCTGGGATGACGCAATCATGCTAAGTCCGAAGCGAAGCAAATATCGCAAAGCGCACAAGGGCCGCGTACACGGTTTTGCCAAAGGCGGGACGACGCTGAATTTCGGCGCCTACGGGCTCAAGGCTGCAGACCCGGGCCGGATCACGGCGCGTCAGATCGAGGCGGCGCGCCGCGCGATTACTCGCCATATACGCCGCGCCGGTCGGGTTTGGATCCGTATCTTCCCGGATGTGCCGGTTTCGCAGAAGCCGGCCGAAGTTCGTATGGGCAGTGGTAAGGGTTCGCCCGAATTCTGGGTGTGCCGGATCAAGCCTGGACGCATCATGTTCGAGCTCGACGGGGTTCCTCCGAATATCGCGCGCGAGGCATTTGCGCTCGCCGCCGCCAAGCTGCCAGTTGCAACCCGTCTCGTGGTGCGCCAGGGCGAGGAGGTCGTCTGATGAACGCGGCCGACGTGCGGGCCAAGACCGATGATGAGCTGACCGAACAACTCGACACTCTCGGGAGAGAAATCTTCAACCTGCGCTTCCAGCGGGCGAACGGGCAGCTAGAGAATACCGCTCGGGTGCGGCAGGTACGGCGCGACATCGCCCGCGTAAAGACAGTGTTGGGCGAGCGGCGCCGCCAGGCGTCCTAGAGGTGAGCTGAGATGTCCAAACGAGTCCTGCAGGGGATCGTTGTCAGCGATGCCTGCGACAAGACGGTGATCGTGCGGGTCGAGCGGCGGGTGATGCACCCCGTGTACAAGAAGTTTATCACGCACTCGAAGAAATTTGCGGCGCATGACGAACACAACAAGTTCCGCGCTGGCGACGCTGTCCAAATCGAGGAAAGCCGGCCGATTTCAAAACGCAAGCACTGGGTAGTGCTGGGCGGTCCCGGGGCTGCCGGCCGCAGCGCCGCACATCCTGCCGGTGGGGCGCCGCCGATCGCCGATGATGCCGTGGATCGCGTGGTCGGGCCTGGGGGAGACACCGCATGATTCAGATGCAGACGAACCTCGACGTCGCTGACAACTCAGGCGCACGCCGGGTACAGTGCATCAAGGTGTTGGGCGGATCTAAGCGCAAGACGGCAACGGTTGGCGACGTGATCATCGTCTCAGTCAAAGAGGCGATCCCCCGCGGCCGGGTCAAGAAGGGCGACGTACATCGCGCGGTCATCGTGCGCACCGCAAAAGAGATACGCCGTACCGATGGCAGTGCGATCCGCTTTGATCGTAATGCAGCAGTGCTGATCACGCATCAGGGTGAGCCGATCGGCACACGGATTTTCGGCCCCGTCACCCGTGAGTTGCGCGCGCGCAGATTCATGAAAATCGTGTCCCTTGCGCCTGAGGTGCTGTGAGCCGACAGAGCGAAACCATGCCAAAGCTGAAGATCAAAAAGGGCGACAATGTCGTCGTCATCACCGGACGTGACAAGGGCAAAACGGGTGAAGTGCTTCGCGTTCTGCCTGCTGAGTCGCGTGTCATCGTGCAGGGGGTCAACGTGGCCAAGCGCCATACTCGGCCGCGCATGGGTGATCCCGGCGGCATCGTCGAGAAAGAGCTGGCGATTCACATCTCCAACGTCGCGCAAATCGATCCGCAATCGAGAAAGCCGACCCGGATCGGCTACAAGTATCTCGATGACGGACACAAGGTTCGGTTTGCCCGCCGCTCCGGCGAAATCATCGACAGGTGAGTAAATGGCCGCGACCCGCTTGCAGGAGCTTTACCAGACAACCGTGCGTCCGGCACTGATGCAGGAATTTGGCTACAAGAACTCGATGCAGGTGCCGCGTCTTGAGAAGATCGTCGTCAACATGGGTGTCGGGGAGGCCGTCCAGGACAGCAAAAAGGCCGACGCCGCCGCCACCGATCTGACAGCGATCACTGGCCAGCATCCGGTCATAACCAAGGCCAAGCGGTCGATCGCTACCTTCAAGCTGCGCAAGGACATGCCGATCGGATGCAAGGTGACGTTGCGGGGTCAGCGCATGTACGAGTTCCTCGACCGGCTGATCACGGTAGCACTGCCGCGAGTGCGCGACTTTCGCGGTATCCCCGGCAAGAGCTTCGACGGCCGGGGTAATTTCGCGCTGGGCCTCAAGGAGCAGATCGTCTTCCCCGAGATCGACTACGACCGCGTCGATGCGGTGCGCGGGATGAACGTCATCGTGGTTACGACGGCAAGGACCGATGCGGAAGCAAGGGCGCTTCTCAAGGGTTTCGACATGCCATTTGCCAATTAATCGGCCGGGAGTTCAGCCAAATGGCTAAGAAGAGCGCTATAGAGAAGAATGCCAGGCGGAGCAAGCTAGCCAAACGCATCGCGGCAAAACGCACACGGCTGAAGGCGATCGCGATCGACCGGGATGCGCCGCCCGAAGAGCGGTTTGCGGCGCAGTTGAAGCTTGCCGAGCTACCACGCAACGGCTCGCAAACACGAGTGCGCAATCGTTGCGCCATGACCGGGCGCCCGCGGGGGTACTATCGGAAGTTCAAGTTGTCGCGCATCGCGCTGCGCGAACTCGCGTCCTGCGGGCAAATTCCCGGCATGGTCAAATCGAGCTGGTAGGAGGGCCCGGCGATGACGATGAGCGACCCTCTCGGCGATATGCTGACGCGGATCCGCAACGGGCAGAGGGCTCGTCAAGCCGTTATCGCCGCACCCGCCTCGAAGTTCCGGGCCAATGTGCTCGACGTGTTGAGACGCGAGGGTTACATTCGCGGCTTTACTCACGAGCATGTCCGCCCCGGGGTGGCTGAGCTCAAGATCGAACTCAAATATGTCGATGGTGAGCCGGTGATCCGCGACATAGCGCGAGTATCGAAGCCCGGCCGGCGCATCTATTCGCGGATTGCCGACCTGCCCCGAATCTATAATGGACTCGGGATCGCTATTCTCTCGACCCCGAGGGGGGTGATGTCTGACAACGAGGCCCGCGCCGCAAAGGTTGGCGGCGAGGTGCTCTGCCGCGTATTTTGAGGTGTTGCGATGTCGCGCATTGGCAAGCATCCGGTGAGGATCCCGAGTGATATCGAGGTCCAGCTCTCCGGTCAGACGCTGACCGCCAAGGGCAGACTGGGCACTCTGAGCCTCGCCGTCAGCAACGAGGTCAACGCCTCAATTGCCGACGGCACGGTCACGATCGGACCCAAGAATGACACCAAGCAGTCGCGCGCAATGTGGGGAACGACGCGAGCACTTCTTAACAACATGGTAACCGGGGTATCGACGGGCTTTTCGATCAATCTCGAAATAACGGGCGTCGGGTATCGCGCCCAGATCCAGGGCAACACCCTCAATCTACAGCTCGGCTATAGTCACGATATCCCGTTTCCGATTCCCGGTGACGTCAGGATTACTTGCGAAAGGCCGACGATCATCACCGTGAGCGGCGCCGACCGCCAGCGTGTCGGTCAGATCGCGGCTGATATCCGTGCCCATCGGCCACCCGAACCTTACAAGGGTAAGGGTATCAAATACGCAACCGAGATCGTTCGCCGGAAGGAAGGTAAAAAGAAGTAGCGCCCTATGTCGGACAAATTCAAAGCCCTCTTCCTGCGTCGTCGCCAGCGGGTCCGGAACAATTTGCGGCGCGCGCCGAATAATCGGCCGCGCCTTTCGGTTTTCCGCTCGTCGAAACACATCTATGCGCAGATCATCGATGACGCAGCCGGGCGCACGCTCGCGGCGGCTTCGAGCCTCGATGGCGGCCTCAGGGCGAACCTCAAGAATGGCGCCGACGTGGCCGCGGCGAGCGCCGTCGGAAAGCTCATCGCCGAGCGGGCCAAGGCAGCGGGGGTCGAGCGGGTCGTGTTTGATCGGGGCGCCTATCTGTTTCACGGCCGGGTCAAAGCCCTGGCCGATGCCGCCCGCGAGAGCGGTCTCGATTTCTGAAAGGGTCAGCATGGCACGCACGATGGCGCGCACACAGAGTGAACGGCGGGGGCGCGGCGATGGCGATCGCCAAACGCGAGAGCGCGAAGACAGCGAATTCACCGAAAAGCTGGTCAACATCAATCGTGTCGCCAAGGTGGTAAAGGGCGGCCGGCGCTTCGGCTTCGCCGCTCTCGTCGTCGTCGGCGACAAAAAAGGTCGAGTGGGCTACGGCGCCGGCAAGGCGCGCGAGGTTCCCGAAGCTATCCGCAAGGCGACCGAGCAGGCGCGGCGCGGCATGATTCGCGTCCCCCTGCGTGAAGGGCGGACATTGCACCACGACATCATCAGCAGTTACGGCGCGGGCCGGGTGATCGTGCGTACCGCCAAAGCGGGTACCGGGATCATCGCGGGCGGTCCGATGCGCGCTATCTTCGAAGCCCTCGGGGTCCACGACGTCGTAGCCAAATCTCTCGGCAGTCCTAACCCGCACAACATGATCAAAGCGACGTTCGTCGCGCTCGGCCGGGCGACCAGCCCACGCGCGGTGGCGGCGCGGCGCGGCAAAAAGGTGGGTGAAATCCTCGGTCGCCGTGATGCCGAAGCCCGTGAGAATGGATGATGGACGGCAGGAAGGTTACCGTGGCGCAGACCGGAAGCCCGATCGGGCGTAAGCCTGATCAGCGGGCGACCCTGAAGGGGCTCGGGTTGAACAAGCTGCACCGTCAGCGCGTGCTCGAGGACACGCCGGCAGTCCGGGGCATGATCAAGAAAGTGAATCACCTCGTGCGCGTGGTGGATGAGGGCTAGGTTATCGGCGTTCGAAGACCCTCACCCGCCTCGCTGCGCCCGGCACCCTCTCCCGCACTACGGGAGAGGCGGAACCCAGCCCGAGAGGGCTGGGTGGGTGAGGGCCGACCGGGGAGCGATGATGGAGGAAGGATCAGCGAGCGGATGAAACTCAACGAGATCCGGGACCATCCCGGAGCGCATTATCGGGCAAAGCGGGTCGGGCGCGGTATCGGCTCGGGCAAGGGCAAGACCGCGGCGCGTGGCGGCAAAGGCCAGACCGCGCGGACTGGGGTCGCGCTCAACGGCTTTGAGGGCGGCCAGACGCCGCTTCATCGTCGCTTGCCGAAACGCGGCTTCGACAACAGCATCTTTCGTAAGGATTTCAAGGTGGTCAATATCGGCCGCCTGCAAACCGCGCTCGATGATGGTAAGCTGAAAGCCGAGCGCACAGTCGACGCGGCGGCGTTGGTGGCTTGCGGGCTGCTCCGACGGCTCGGCGATGGTGTCCGGCTTCTGGCCAAGGGCGAGCTCCGCACCGCAATCACGATCGAGGCCGCCGGTGCCTCGAAGGCGGCGATCGCCGCGGTCGAGAACGCCGGAGGCAAAGTTATCCTTCGCACCGCCCGGGCGAAAAAGCAGGAGGCGGGGGCGGCAGCCTCGGCGTGAACATAAGGGCGCTGCCGCGGCCGATATTTGGTTAGGGATCACTGAGATGGCGTCAGCCGCCGAACAACTCGCAGCCAGCATTAATCTCTCGGCCTTCGCCAAGGCGTCCGAGCTCAAGAGCCGAATTTGGTTCACCCTCGGCGCTCTGGTGATCTATCGGCTGGGCACCTACATCCCGATCCCCGGTATCGATCCGGCGATCCTTCAAGACCTCTTTTCTCGCAATGCGGGCGGTATCCTCGGCATGTTCGACATGTTCTCGGGCGGTGCGCTCGGGCGCATGACGATTTTCGCGCTCAACATCATGCCGTACATCTCGGCATCGATCATCATCCAGCTGCTGACGGCGGTTTCTCCGACCCTTGAAGCGCTGAAAAAGGAGGGCGAGAGCGGACGCAAGAAACTGAACCAATATACCCGCTTCGGAACGGTCCTATTGGCGGCGGTGCAGTCCTATGGCATCGCCGTTGGCCTCGAAGGCATGCGTGCCGGGGCCCAATCCGCCGTCCTCGATCCCGGGTTGTTCTTCCGACTGGTGACCATGGTGACGCTGACGAGCGGCACGGTATTCCTGATGTGGCTCGGCGAGCAGATCACCGCCCGCGGGGTCGGGAACGGCATCTCGCTGATCATCATGTCAGGGATCGTCGCGAACCTTCCTCACGCCCTGGCGTCTACGCTCGAACTCGGCCGCACCGGCGCGATATCGACCGTTTTTATCATCATCTTCCTGGCGATCTCGGTCGGGGTAGTCGGCTTCATCGTGTTTATGGAGCGTGCGCAACGGCGAATTCTCATCCAGTACCCGAAACGCCAAGTGGGCAATAAGATGTTCGGCGGTGACGCCTCTCATCTGCCCCTGAAGATCAATACGTCCGGCGTCATTCCGCCAATCTTCGCCTCTTCACTGTTGCTGCTGCCGGCGACAATCGCGAATTTTGAGGCAAACGGGCAGAGCTTCGGTTGGATCGGTGAGATCACGGCCTATCTCGCGCATGGACGGCCGCTCTACATGGCCCTCTACGTCGCCTTGATCTGCTTCTTCTGCTTCTTTTATACCGCGATCGTCTTCAATCCGACCGAGACCGCCGACAATCTACGCAAATATGGCGGCTTCATTCCCGGAATTAGGCCGGGAAAGAACACTGCAGACTACTTGGACTACGTGTTGACGCGATTGACCGTCGTCGGCGCCGCCTATCTCTCGGCAGTCTGCATCCTGCCGGAGATCCTGATTTCGGAATATTCGGTTCCATTCTATTTCGGCGGGACCAGTCTTCTGATCGTCGTCAGCGTCACGATGGACACCGTCGCGCAGATTCACTCGCACCTCTTGGCGCATCAATACGAGGGTTTGATCAGGAAGGCGAAGCTCCGGGGGCGACGGGGATGAACCTCATCCTGCTCGGGCCGCCCGGCTCGGGGAAGGGGACCCAGGCAAAGCGGATCGAGCAGGCCCACGGCATTCCTCAGCTTTCGACCGGGGACATGTTGCGGGCGGCGTCCGCCTCAGGCAGCGAGCTCGGGCTTCGCGTCAAGAGCATTATGGATTCCGGCCAGCTGGTTCCCGACGGCATCATCGTCGCCATGATCGCCGATCGGATCGGCCAGCCGGATTGCCGCAACGGCTTCATTCTTGACGGCTTCCCGAGGACGCTGCCACAGGCGCAGGCGCTCGATGAGATGCTAGCCCAGCGCGGTCTCAGGCTCGACCATGTGGTCGAGATCGAGGTCAGCGAGCCCGCCCTGATCGAACGTCTGGCCGGACGGTTTACCTGTCAACAGTGCGGTGTTAGCTATAACGAACGCGACAACCGGCCGAAGGTTGACGGCGTTTGCGACGCCTGCGGCGGCTGCGAGTTCGCCTGTCGCGCGGACGACAGGCCAGAGACCGTCAAGGAGCGGCTCAAGGTCTATCATCGTCAGACGGCGCCGATCTTGCCGTACTATCGCGAGCGCGGCATCCTGCGTAGCGTCGACGGGATGGCCGAGATCGACGCGGTCGCGGGCGAAATCGAAAAGATCCTCGGGTGAGGCTCGGAACCTCCGCCAGATCGAGGGTGGCCCCAAGCGCTTATATTTGACATCCTTCGTTCCAGGCTAACGTCTGGTGAGGGCCAGCATGATCGAACCCTATACCGCGGTCGGTCTGATCCCGAGTTTCTGGGGCATTCGTCGCCGCGAAGACATCGAAAAGAACCTCGAACATCTGGAAAGTCTGACCAAGGCGGCGTTTTGGTTGTCGAACCTCGATATTCCGGTCCGCCTGGTCGCCATTCCGGAGGGTGCCCTGCAGGGGTTCAACGACGAAGTGCTCGATGTTGATCACGCCGAGTTCGCGCGGACCTGCGCCATCGACATTCCCGGCCCGGAAACCGACCGTCTGGGACGGCTCGCCCGCAGCTGGGGCACCTTCATCATGGCGCAAGCCAAGGCGCGGCACGACGACTGGCCCGATCGGTTCTTCAATATCGGCTTTGTCATCGACCCGGACGGCTGCGTTATCTTGAAGCATTACAAGATCGTAGCCCTGTTGCCGTGCGAACGCTCCGTCTCGCCGCACGATCTGTTCGACTGGTGGATCGAGAAATACGGTCGCAATCTACAGGCGTTCTGGCCCGTCGCCGACACGGCGATCGGACGCTTGGGGATCATGATGGCGATGGAAGGGAATTACCCGGAGAATGGCCGCGGTCTGGCGCTGAACGGCGCAGAGGTGGTCTACCGGGCCTCGCTGCCTGCGCCGTTCACCGAGAACGACTTCTTCGAAATCTCAAACCGGGCGCGCGCGCTCGAGAACAACATGTATGTCGTCGCGCCCAACATCGGCGGCTACCACCTCTACCCGGACAGCGAAACGCCTATCGATGCCGGCGGCGGACAGTCGATGATCGTCGACTATCGAGGTGCCATCGTCGGCAAGCAACGCGACACGAACGGATCCACTTTCGTCGCCGGCGTGATCAATATCGAAGCGCTGCGGCACCACCGGCAAAGTGCTCAAGTGACGAACTGGCCCAAGGACATCCGCACCGAGCTGGCGCAGATCATCTACGAGCAGCCGATCTACCCCAAAAATCTGTATATCGATAAGCTTCCTGGCCGGCATGCCGAGTACAAGCGCGAGGTCATCGACCGGCAGGTCCGCCTGATGCAGGAGCGCGGGATCTGGAAAGCGCCGAAAAGCGACTAACGGGAACGGGGAGAGGCCGATGTCCGATACGGTGAAATATCTGCTCGATGAGACCCGGCTTCCAAGGGATTGGTACAATATCGTGGCCGACTTGCCGCGCCCGCCCGAGCCGGTGCTGCACCCCGGGACCTTGAAGCCAATCGGACCGCAAGATCTCGAGCCGCTGTTTCCGATGGCGCTGATCCGGCAGGAGGTTTCGGCTGAGCGGACAATCGAGATCCCCGAACCGGTGCGAGAAGTCTACCGTCAATGGCGTCCTTCGCCGCTCTATCGGGCGCATCGGCTGGAGCAAGCGCTCGATACGCCGGCGAAGATTTATTACAAATACGAGGGCGTCAGCCCCGCCGGCAGCCACAAACCCAACACCGCCGTGGCTCAGGCCTTCTACAACAAAGAGGCCGGCGTCAAGCGGCTCACCACCGAGACCGGCGCCGGGCAGTGGGGATCGGCACTCGCCTTCGCGGGCGCCGTGTTCGGTCTCGACGTGCGCGTCTACATGGTCAAAGTCAGCTTCGAGCAGAAGCCGTACCGCAAGGCGCTGATGGAGGCTTGGGGCGCTCAATGCGTGGCGAGCCCGAGCACCGAAACGGAGTCCGGACGGCGCATCCTGGCCGAGCACCCGAACTCACCTGGCAGCTTGGGGATGGCAATCAGCGAGGCGGTGGAAGTCGCCGCGCAAGATCCCGACACCAAATATTCGCTCGGCAGCGTCCTCAACCATGTGCTGCTGCACCAGACCGTGATCGGCCAGGAAGCGATGGCGCAGCTCGAGATGGCGGGCGATTATCCCGACATCATCGTGGGTTGCACGGGCGGCGGCAGCAATTTTGCCGGCATTGCGTTCCCGTTCATCGGCGCCGGGTTGCGCGGCGGGCCAAAGCCGCGGGTGATCGCCTGCGAGCCGTTCGCCTGCCCGAGCCTGACGCGCGGCAAGTACGCGTACGACTTCGGCGACACCGGACACCTGACGCCGCTCGTCAAAATGCACACCCTGGGCTCGACGTTCGTGCCGCCCGGCTTCCACGCCGGCGGTCTGCGATATCACGGTATGGCGCCGCTGGTCAGCCTGCTTCAGGAGCTCGGACTCATCGAGTCCCGCGCCTATACACAGACGCGGTGCTTCGAGGCCGGCATCCAATTCGCGCGCGTCGAGGGCATCCTGCCCGCCCCGGAGGCCAACCACGCCGTACGCGGCGCGATCGACGAGGCGTTGCGCTGCCGCAAGGAGGGCATATCGCACACGATCCTGTTCAACCTGTGCGGCCACGGCCATTTCGACATGCAGGCCTATATCGACTATCAGGCCGGTAAACTCGAGGACCGCGCCTATGACGCGGACGCGCTCGACCTGGCACTCGCCAATCTGCCCAAGGTGGCCGCGGAATAGGGTCTCGATGCGCCAGGTCCCTGCCTAAATTTGATATTCTGACAGAACCAGACGGAACGAATGCCGGTATTTCTGGACGAAGACATGATGGGGCGTGATGCGGCGACTATCGGATTTCCCCACCTGCTCCTCTGCATGGGGTTCGTCGCCCGCACGAATAATGATCTCTGGGGCGTCCATATGGTCACGCCAGCATCCTCCCAGGCGACTTTCGCGGCGTTCTGGCACTGGGCCCAGGGGAGGGGACTCGCAACGGCCGCAATTACAGAGATCTATGGTTGCTGCAACCGCAAGATACGGTACGGGCAAGGTATCTTGGCCGCTTGGGCGGGGGAAATGCAATGGTTCGCGAACACCCTCGGCAATTGGCATGGTCAAGCGCACGGCTTCGACACCAGCATCATCGACCCGAGGGATGGCACCTATGTGGAATATCAGTGGCGGCTGGCTGGGCTCTGTAGGATTTTCTACAAGCGGGATGAGGAGACGGTGCAAACAGGCCTTTCGCAGCAGCTCGCCGCGAACCACAGCCCCGATATCCAGAAGTATAGCCCCACAATTGCGGGTGGTTTCAGCCCCGTCCTTTTCGCAAAGCCGGGCATCTCAAGCCAAGCCGGAGCTCTCGACGAGGTGAATTACGCGCAGCGGCTGACAACGATCCGACTCTGAGGCTAGCCCTGCATTGGAATGACCCGTCCGAGCGCCGTGGTTCTATGAGACCGAGCCGATCGCACCCGAAATCGCCCAGTTGATCGTGGCAGCTTGGTGTCACGCAGGCGGTTTGATGCGATGATCATCACGGCCCTGGGCGACGATGCGCCAGGAGCCGATTGACGCATCAGCTTTGATCCGTATAATGCTAGCCCTTGCGACGAGCGGAACCCATCCCTACTTTGTTTTTTTGAGGAGAAGCGCAGGTGGCGCGCATCGCTGGCGTCAACATTCCCAATCAGAAGCGGGTCCCGATCGGGCTTACTTATATCCACGGCATCGGTCGGACCAAGGCCCTCGAAATCTGCAACAGGATCGCCATTCCGATCGAGCGGCGGGTACACGAGTTGACCGACGACGAAGTGTTGCGCGTCCGCGAGCTAATCGATCGTGACTATACGGTCGAGGGCGACCTGCGGCGGCAAGTCGCGATGAATATCAAGAGGCTGATGGATCTCGGCTGCTACCGCGGATTGCGCCACCGCAAGGGGCTTCCGGTGCGCGGGCAGCGCACGCATACGAACGCGCGGACACGGAAGGGGCCGGCTCGCCCGATCGCCGGCAAGAAGAAATAGATCTCGCTGCCCAAACTGCAACGGCGGAAGCGATAAATGGCCAGAACGGCGACCACGACGCCGCGCCTACGTCGGCGCGAACGCAAAAACATCACCTCGGGCACGGCGCATGTGAACGCGACGTTCAACAACACGATGATCACGATCACCGATGCCCAGGGGAATACGATCGCCTGGTCGTCATCGGGCAGCCAAGGCTTCAAGGGTTCGCGCAAATCCACGCCCTATGCAGCGCAGGTCGCCGCCGAAGACGCGGGACGCAAGGCCATGGAGCACGGCATGCGCACCCTGGACATCGAGGTCAAGGGGCCGGGCTCAGGGCGGGAGTCGGCGTTGCGAGCCTTGCAGGCGGTGGGGTTCGCGGTGACGTCGATCCGGGATGTGACACCGATCCCGCACAATGGTTGCCGCCCGCCCAAGCGGCGTCGCGTCTGATGCGGGAGCGCCCTCCGCCGCGGCGGAGGGTTGAGGATAACGCCGGCAGGTCTTCCATGCCGGCTCATGGTGCGGATGTCGTCCGCTTCGAACGGCCGAGGGTCGAGTGGTGATTCAAAAAAATTGGCAAGCGTTGATCAAGCCGAAACAGCTATCGGTAGAATCGGGTGATGACCCGAAACGTGTTGCAACGGTGGTCGCCGAGCCGCTCGAGCGCGGTTTCGGGCTGACTCTGGGGAATGCGCTGCGCCGGATCTTGCTCTCCTCGCTGCAGGGTGCGGCGGTCACGTCGATGCAGATCGAGGGCGTGCTTCACGAGTTTTCTTCGATCCCGGGTGTGCTCGAGGATGTCACCGACATCGTCCTCAACGTCAAGAGCATCGACCTGCGGATGTACGGGGAAGGTCCAAAGCGTATGCGGCTGCGCGCCAACGGCCCCGGCGAAATCCGGGCAGGCGCGATCGAAACCGGCCATGACATCGATATCCTGAACCCCGAAATGGTGATGTGCACCCTAGATGCCGGTGCCAAAGTCGTCATGGAGCTGACCGTCGAGAACGGCAAGGGATACGTGCCGGCGACGCAGAACCGACCGGAGGATGCGCCCATCGGTCTCATTCCGGTCGACGCGCTGTTCAGTCCGGTGCGAAAGGTGTCCTACAGGGTCGAGAACACGCGTGTGGGCCAAGTTACCGACTATGATCGCTTGGCGATCCGGGTCGAGACCAACGGTGCGGTGACGCCCGAAGATGCGGTGGCGCTCGCCGCACGCATCTTGCAGGATCAGCTTCAGCTCTTCATTAATTTCGAGGAGCCGCGCCATCCCTCCGAGGAGCTTCGCCCGAGCGAGCTGCCGTTTAACAAGAACCTGCTGCGCAAGGTCGACGAGCTCGAGCTGTCGGTGCGCTCGGCCAATTGCCTGAAGAACGACAACATCGTCTATATCGGCGATTTGGTTCAGAAATCCGAGGCCGAGATGCTGCGGACGCCGAATTTCGGACGCAAATCTCTGAACGAGATCAAAGAGGTATTGGCCCAGATGGGACTCCACCTCGGCATGGAGATCACAAACTGGCCGCCCGAGAACATCGAGGAATTGGCCAAGCGCCTCGACGAGCCTTATTGAGGATCCCATGCGCCATCGCCTGCGCGGCCGCAGCTTCAGCCGCAAATCTGCCCACCGCAAGGCGATGTTCGAGAACCTCGCCGCGGCACTGATCAAGCACGAGCAGATCACGACGACCTTGCCAAAGGCGAAGGACTTGCGCCCGATTGTCGAGCGGCTGATCACGATCGGCAAGCATGGGGGGCTGGCGGGACGGCGGCGCGCGATCGCCAAATTGCAGGACGCGGCTCTGGCCAACAAGCTGATGACCACCCTGGCGCAGCGTTATGCGACGCGCGCGGGCGGATATACTAGGATCATCAAGGCCGGCTACCGTTATGGCGACGACGCGGCGATGGCAGTGATCGAGCTCGTCGACCGCGACCCCGAAGCCAAGGGCAAGGATTCCGGCCCGACCGGCACCGAGGAAGACACCGAAGAAGAGGCGGCGTAGGGGTCTCTCGCTGCCTTCGGCGATCAGCCGAGCGAGAAGACGCTGCCGACCATAACCGCGGCAGCGCAGAAAGAACATTTTGGCTTACGGCATAGACGTCGTATGCGACCTCCGATCGCTCGAGGAACGCTTGCCCTATCCCAAGACAATGGAGACGATTGAGCCAAAGGTAGTCAGGATGAGAGGTGTAAAAGCGGGGTGAGCTGCGGATCGGTGTGCCACTCGCCGGCGGTTTCCCCTGGAGGAACTCCTCATAGCCGTTTTCGCCCAGGTCTACCGTGCCGATGTAAGAGAAGTAGATCAGAGCGCCATTGGTGGTCTCCATCGTCGCACGTACGTCAAGTATCCCTATCCCGTCCCTCCGGATCGTCAGCCAATCCGCGCCGACTGGGCGGAATTTTCCTGACTGATGTGTTCGAGGCAGTACTCGATCATGCTCGTTTCTCCCTCAAATGGGCCGACGCTAACGAGTGCACGGATATCCGGCTCCGACCGCTGCCTCGGCTCGTGGCCGCGCTCGCTCCGCGACCGGAGAACGCATAATATGGCCGAAACCGAGGAGGGGGCGAAATGCTGTTTAAATGCCTGCCGCCCGGAGCGCAAATTCCGGGGCGGTTTCCGGGGCCAGTTCATGCCCGCGGCAAATGGTTCACCGTTGACATTCACTGTCATGTGCTGACCCCGAAGGCCGCCGAAATGGTGGCGGGCAATGCTGCTGCCACGCGGCACCCAAGGGAAGTCTACGCCAACGAGCGCACGCGCGAGGTCAACCGCCAGCAGGCGGAGCGGAACCGCATCCAGTCGACATCGGTCGAAAAACGGCTCGAAGACATGGATCGAATGGGGATCGATATCCAGGCGATCTCGCCCTCTCCGAACCAGACCTATTATGCCGCCGATCCCGATCTCGGGATCGCCACGGCACGGATTGTCAACGACAACCTCGCCGAGATCGTCGGACGTCATCCGGACCGCTTCACTGCGCTCGGCACGGTGCCGTTTCAGGCCCCGGAACTCGCCGTCGCCGAACTCGATCGGCTGCACAAATCATTGGGCTTTCGCGGCATCGAGATCGCGACCAACGTCGCCGGTGAAGACCTCTCCGCCGAGCGCTTCCGCAAGATCTTCGCGCGGGTCGAAGAGCTCGGCATGCTGATCTTCATGCACCCGACCGGCTTCCCCGAGGCGCGGCGGTTCGCCGACCATTATCTGGTCAATGTGATCGGCAATCCGCTCGATTCGACCGTCGCCGTCCATCATCTGATCTTTGGCGGCGTTCTGCATGCCCATCCCAACCTTAAGCTCGTCGTCGCCCATGGCGGCGGCTATCTGCCAGCCTATTCCGGCCGCATCGACCATGCCGCTTCAGCGCGCCCGGATTGCTGCGAGCAGATCCACCGGATGCCGACCGAATATCTGAAGCGGCTCTATTTCGACACGATCGTCTTCACCCATCACCAGCTCGAATATCTCGTCGACCAGTACGGCGCCGACCACGTGCTGATGGGCACCGACTACCCAGCCGACATGGGCGAGATCGACCCGATCGGTTTTGTCGAGGGTGCGGCCCGGCTCGATGACGCCGAGCGCAGGGCAATCCTCGGCCGCAACGCCGCGCGACTGCTGAATATCGAAATCCCGGCCGCGCCGGGTTGATTCGAGGAACCGAGATGCTGTTCAAGTGCCTGCCCCCCGGCGCCGAAATTCCCGGGCGGTTCCCGGGGCCGGTGCATGCCCGCGGCAAATGGTTCACGATCGACATTCATTGCCATGCTCGATCGGAAAAGGCGACGCAGCTGGTCGTCGGCAATCCGGTCGCCAATCCGCTTGCCCAGGTTCAGAATGTCTCGCGCTGGTTTCTCGAAACCCAGGCGAGCGAGGGGAGCCGCGCCATCAACCGGGCCAATGGCGAGCGCACCAACGAGCAGAGCGTCTCGCCCGAAACGCGAATCGAGGACATGGACCGAATGGGGATCGACATCCAGGCGATCTCGCCGGCGCCGCGCCAGACCTATTACGGCGCCGACCCCGATCTCGGGCTCGCCACGTCGCGTGCGATCAACGATTTCATCGCCGAGATCTGCGGGCACTATCCCGACCGTTTCGTTGGCCTTGGCACGGTCCCGCTCCAGGCTCCCGATCTCGCGATCGCGGAGCTCGAGCGATTGCACAAATCCTTAGGTTTTCGCGGCATCGAAATCATGACCCACGTCGCCGGCGAGGATTTGTCGGCCGACCGTTTCCGCAAGATCTTCGCCCGATGCGAGGAGCTGGGCCTGCTGGTCTTCATGCACCCGGACGGGTTCACCGAGGCGGGGCGGTTCGCCGACCATTATTTTTCCAATGTGATCGGGAACCCGCTCGACTCGACCGTGGCGCTGCATCATTTGATCTTCGGCGGTGTATTGCGCGACCATCCGAACCTCAAACTCGTCGTCGCGCACGGGGGCGGTTTTCTGCCGGCTTACTCGGGTCGCATCGACCATGCAGCATCGGCGCGGCCGGATTGCTGCGAGCAACTCCACCGGATGCCGACGACATATCTGAAGCGCGTCTATTTCGATGCCCTCGTCTACACCCACCACCAGCTCGACTATCTCGTCGAGCAATATGGCGCCGACCACATCCTGATGGGCACCGACTATCCGGCCGATATGGGGGAGGTGGATCCGATTGGCATGATCGAAGGCGCACCCGGCCTCGATGATGTCGAGCGCCGGGCAATCCTCGGCGGCAACGCCGCCCGCCTGCTTAATCTTGAAGTGCCTGCAACGCCTCTATAGTCGCGGAGGGAGCCATGAAATTCCTGACAGATGAGCAATTGAGCGAATTGCAGCCGGCCGAAACGGCGTCATTTCCGTCGCCGGTGCCGACACAGATCGTGTCGAGCGACGAGTACATGCCGGTGCCGCAAACCGCAAAGCAGCGCGAGGTCGAAGCGCGGCTCAAGGAGCTGAGCGACCGGCTCGCCCGGCGGCAGGGCCTGTCGCGCCGGCGCTTCTTCCAGACCGCCGCCGGCATGGCGGCCTCGTTTGTCGCGATGAACCAGGTGTTCGGCCGCCTCTTCGAAGTCAGCATGGCCGAGGCGGCGACGCCGGATATGGCGGCCGAGCGTGCCGGCGCACTGTCGAAGCAATTTATCATCGACGGCCACACCCATTTCCTGCGCGACGACACCAGGCTGATGGGGTTCATCAAGGCGCGCGAGGCGGTCGGCAAGGCCGGCTGGAACAAGGCGATCGGCGATAAGGAACAGACCATCGACGATCTCAAATACGGCAATTATATCAAAGAGATCTACATGGACAGCGACACCAAGGTGGCGCTGTTGTCGAACTCGCCCTCGGAGGTTCCCGAGGACTGGTTCATCCCGCAGGAGCAAGTGTTCCGGACCCGCGAGCAGGTCAACAAGGAGGCCGGCACGCGGCGGATGATGGCGCATTTCACGATCACCCCGGGCTGGCCCGGCTGGCTCGACCAGGTCGATCAGGCGATCGAGGTCTACAAGCCCGATTCGTGGAAGGGCTATACCGTCGGCGACAACACCCATAAGGAGCTCGCCAACTATCCCTACCACCTCGACGACGAGAAGCTGATGTACCCCTTCTACGAGAAGGCGGTTAAATCGGGCATCAAGAACGTCTGCATTCACAAGGGATTGTTCGCGCCGGCCGTCGAGGAGAAGTTCCCGCGATTGCGCCCTTATGCCGATGTCAGCGATGTCGGCAAGGCGGCCAAGGATTGGCCGGATCTCAATTTCCTGATCTACCACTCGGCCTATCGCTGGATCGGCGCCGCGCCGGCCGAGGGCATGGCCGAGTTCGACAACACCGGCCGCAGCTCATGGACCAGCGACCTCGCCGAGATACCGGAGAAATACGGCGTCACCAACGTTTATGGCGATTTGGGCCAGCTCTTTGCCTGGACCACGGTCGCTGAGCCGCGCCTTGCCGCAGCGCTGATGGGCATGCTGGTCAAGGGGCTCGGCGCCGACCACGTGCTGTGGGGCACCGACGCGGTGTGGACCGGCGCACCGCAATGGCAAATCGAAGGCCTGCGCCGTCTCGAAATCCCGGAGGATATGCAGAAAAAATACGGGCTTCAGCCGTTGGGTCCGGCCGATGGCCCGACCAAAACGGCGGTTTTCGGCGGCAACACCGCGCGGCTTTATAATTTCGACAAGCGCGCTGAACTCGCCCAGCCCGACCGCTTCGCCGAGTTCAAGGCCGACTATGTCAGAAACGGACCGGGCCGCAGCAACCTAAGGTACGGCTACGTCCGCAATTCGGCTTGACCGCCGGGATCGCTGGAAAATCGGCGCGGGTTCCGACCCGCTCGCGCCGACCCGCGTGGGCTGAAGGGGCCGTGCGCCGGGGAAAATCGAGCAAAGAGCACATCGCTTGATGGCGGTCTCTTCACGTGTGATTTCGTAATTGAAGGCGTACGGGAGGCGCCTGCCTGGATCGCGCTTGACGACGCAATCCAACGCAGTGCGCGTCGCTTCAGCGGACTCCCGCGGCAGCCCAGCGCATGGCCTGACGACATCATGGTCGCCCCGCGGCTGTCGGGTGACGAGTGGAAGGAGTGGATCAGAAATGATCGGAAAACTTGGCGCGCTGACGGTCGTGTTCGGATCGGCGATTGCCATTTTGGCTGGCGGGCCGGCGCTCGCCCAAAAGCAAGGTGGTGTCCTCAAGCTGTCGCATTTCGACAGCCCGGCCAGCATGTCGATCCTCGAGGAGGCGACGCGCGCCACCGTGCAGCCGATGATGGGCGTGTTCAACAATCTCGTCCTCTACGACCAGCACATCGCGCAATCGAGCCTCGAGACGGTGCGGCCGGATCTGGCGACGAGCTGGAGTTGGAGCGAAGACGGCAAGGAGCTGACCTTCCCGCTGCATCAGGGTGTCAAATGGCACGACGGCAAGCCGTTCACCGCAAACGACGTCAAATGTACCTGGGACCTGCTAATGGGGACGGGCAGCGACAAGCTGCGCATCAACCCGCGCAAATCCTGGTACGCGAACATCGAGCAGGTGAGCACCAACGGCGATTACGAGGTCAGCTTCCACCTGCAGCGGCCGCAGCCGGCGCTCTTGGCGCTGCTTGCCTCCGGCTGGGCGCCGATCTATCCCTGCCACGTGCCGGCGCGCGACATGCGCAGCCATCCGATCGGCACCGGCCCGTTCAAATTCGTCGAATTCAAGCCCAACGAATACATCAAGGTGACGAAAAACCCGGATTACTGGAAGCCGGGCCGTCCCTATCTCGACGGCATCGAATACACGATCATGCGCGAACAGGGACCGCGCGATCTTGCCTTCTATGCCGGACGGTTCGACATGACGACCCCGTTCGGCGTCTCGATCCCGACCTTGAAGGACTTCAAGACGCAGGCGCCGCAGGCGGTCTGTGAGATTTCGCACGTCAACGTCCCGCGCACGATGCTGATCAACCCGGCATCGCCGCCCTTCGACAATCCCGAGTTGCGGCGAGCGATGATCTTGTCGGTCGACCGCAAGGCCTTTGTCGACATCCTGACCGAAGGCGAGGGACGCATCGGCGGCAACATGATGCCGCCGCCGGAAGGCGTATGGGGCATGCCGCCAGAGGTGTTGCAGACATTGCCAGGCTACGATCCCGATGTCGAAAAGAACCGCGCCGAAGCGCGCAAGATCATGGAACAGCTCGGCTACGGGCCGGACAAGCGCCTCGCCATCAAGGTGTCGACGCGCAACTTTCCCGGCTGGCGGGACTTTGCGGTGATCATGATCGACCATTTAAAGGAAATCTACATCGACGGCGAGCTCGACCTCGTCGATACCGCGCTCTGGTACCCCAAGATGGCGCGCAGGGACTATACCGTCGGCGCGGTGCCGATGGAGAGCGGCGTCGACGACCCGGACCAGATGTACTACGAGAACTACGTCTGCGGTGCCGCGCGAAACTATACCGGCTATTGCAATCCCGAGCTCGACAAGCTGGTGAACCAGCAGTCGATCGAAGCCAACCCGCAAAAGCGCAAGGAGATCGTCTGGCGGATCGAGCGAAGGTTGGCGGAAGCGGCGGTCCGGCCGGTGCTGTTTTATCCGGTCGGCGCCACCTGCCGGCAGCCCTGGGTCGAGGGGCTGACGATCATGACCAACAGCATCTACAATGAGTGGCGCATGGAAGACGTCTGGCTCGACAAATAGGTTCGTATCTCGGGGCTGTAAGACCGGCTTCTGCCTGGAATACGATGCTGGGCCAGTTCCGCGCCATTTGCGCTACCTATTCGCTATCAGGAACACAAGTTCGAACGCTCTGGCGTCGGGCCTCGCCGGTCAGCGTGCGGCGCCGGAAAGTAGCTAGGTATCTACGAGGAGCGATGGAATGGATCGACGTTCATTTCTATCCTTGGTGGCTGGGTGCATCACATGGCCGTCGATAGCGTATGCGGTTTCCCGCCCGCCCATCGCACTGCGTCGGCTGCGGCTGGTCAACACGCATACCGGTGAGACTTTCGACGGGGCGTACCGCGACGATAAGGGTCCGATCGAAGGGGTCATCGAGGAACTCTGCATTTTTCTCCGCGACCATCACTCCGAGCAGAAGACGCAGATCGGTGTCGGAGTGATCGACTTCCTGGCCGATGTGCTAGACGCGGTGGGCGAGACCAAAGCGACGATCCTTTCGGCCTATCGCACGGCCGAGACGAACGCGATGCTCGCCCGCACCACTTTTGGCGTTGCCGAGCACAGCCAGCATATCGTCGGCCGTGCGCTCGATATTCGCCTCGAATCGAGGCTTACCGATGCGATGACCAAAGCCCGGGCAATGCGGCGCGGCGGCGTCGGCTGGTATCCGCATTCGGGTTTTATCCACATCGATACCGGGCCGATACGCAACTGGACCCTCGACCAGCGTGGACTCGACAGCCTTCTGATATTCGATGGCCGCCGGCCAAGGTTCGACGGGACGGGCCAGGCGCTGCTTGGTGGACCGTGGCGGCCGCTTACCGTGGAACAGCAGTGGCTCACTCTGCAGCACCAGCTCGCGCGGGCGGAGTTTCTTGCCCGCTTCGTCGGTCTTCGCGTCAACCCGTAACAGCCCGGTCAGATCCTCGACGCCATGCGTCCGCCTGCGGCAGCAAAACCGATCAGCAGCTGCCGTATCTAGTGTCCTGAACCAGAAGTGCGCGGCATTATTCCACAACGATTGTCATTGCGAGGAGCCCGCAGGGCAACGAAGCAATCTCGGGCAGATTCAGCTCCGCGGCACGAGATTGCTTCGCTTCGCTCGCAATGACGAACGCGGCCATTTATATAACGAACTTCTGAACCGGGACATTAGGTTGATTCCGCTGTGAGGCAAAGCTCGGTGACCTTTGGCGGGGTACCGTGGACGTTGGCAGGTCGAGATATTCAGGATTACATCTCGGTGCCGGCCCCGGCGCAGCCGCCGCCGAAGCATTGACCGATCTGGCATAGGAGGTACAGATGAAACTCGGCGTTGCCCTTCCGATCGTCGATATCGGTGGTGAGCCAGGGGCGTTACGGGATTTTGCCCAGGCGGCGGAGGGGATCGGTTATCACGGCATTGCCGCACCCGATCACGTGCTCGGCGTCAATGTCGCTAGCCGACCCAATTGGACCCAGGGGCGAGCCCGATCGACCGACTGGTATCACGACCCGTTCATGTTGTTCGGTTTTCTTGCCGGATGCACCAAGATCGCCGACTTCTCCACCCAAGTGTTGATCCTGGCGCAACGTCAAACCGTGCTCGTCGCCAAACAGGCTGCCTGTCTCGACGTCCTGTCGGGTGGCCGGTTTCGGCTCGGCATCGGGGTCGGTTGGAACGAGGTGGAGTTCGTTGGGCTCAACGAGAATTTTCACAACCGCGGCCGCCGCTCCGAAGAGCAGGTCGAGGTCATGAAGGCGTTGTGGGCGCAGCCGCACGTCACCTTCAAGGGCAAATGGCACACGATCGAGGATGCGGGGATCAACCCGCTGCCCACCGGGCGCAAGATCCCGCTCTGGTATGGCGGGCACGCCGACGTGACATTGCGCCGCTGCGCCAGATGGGGCGACGGCTGGATGCCGCTTGCCTACCCGCCCGGGGAGGAAGCAAGAAGGGCGATCGCGACATTGCATCGCTATGCCGAGGAGGCCGGCCGTGATCCGGCGACGATCGGCATCGACACGCGGGTCTCGGCCGGTGCCGGCGCGGAGGCCGAGTGGCGCGAGCAGCTGGGTTTTTGGAAGTCGATCGGCGTCACCCACCTGACCTTGGCCAATTACTACGAGAGCGGCCACCTGCACCGCATAGCAGGCCGATCGATGAGCGATCATATCGCCGCGATGAAGCGCTATTGGAACGCGGTCGCCGACCTGCTCTAGCGGTCGGAACCAGCCATGACTCCCGTCATGATCGAGCCTCGCGTCGAGATTGCGTCGTCGCTGCGCTCCTCGCAATGACAGCTATCTGCGGTGTCATTGCGAGCGAAGCGAAGCAATCTCGGTGGTTCAGGCCCGAGGCTGGAATGGTAGCGCGAGGACGCTTCGAAGACGTCTGACTCGACCAGTAGCCCTCACGGTCCACCCATTACGTGCTAATCTCCTCCTCAGAGTTCGGCAAACGGGCAGCAATCGAGGAGGGGAGGACATGCAGCAGAACATTCGAGGCTTCTGCGCGATGACCGGCTTTCTGGCCGCGCTTTCGATCGCGACGACGGCATCCGCTCAAAAGAGCGGTGGCGCGCTGAGGATATACAACCCCGAGAGTATTGGCAGCCTGTCGATGCTCGAAGAGTTTGCCAACGCCGAATTGCCGATCATGGGGATGTTCAACAATCTGGTCATGTTCGACCAGCATGTGGCGCAGGACAGTCTGCAATCGATCGTCCCCGATCTGGCGACGAGCTGGTCATGGGACGAGGATGGCACCGATCTGACCTTCCAGCTGCGCCACGGCGTCAAATGGCACGACGGCAAGCCGTTCACCGCCCGGGACGTCAAATGCACCTGGGACCTCTATATGGAAACGGGCCCCGAGAAGCTGCGCATCAATCCGCGTAAATCCAGTTATTACAACCTCGCGGCGGTCACCACGAACGGCGATTACGAGGTCACGTTTCATCTGAAGCGGCCGCAGCCGGCCTTTCCGATGACGCTCGCCAGCGGGTTCTCGGTCATCTATCCCTGTCATGTCTCGCCGCGCGACATGCGCCAGCATCCGATCGGCACCGGCCCGTTCAAGTTGATGGAGTTCAAGCCGAAGGAATACGTCAAGGTCGCGCGCAACCCCGATTACTGGAAGCCGGACCGGCCTTATCTCGACGGCATCGAGCATACGATCATCCCCGACCCGGCGACGGCGGTCTTGGCCTTCACTGCCGGAAAGTTCGACATGACCGCGCCGTTCCAGCTGACGGTTCCGCTGATGAAGGACATCCAAGACCGGGTGGCGCAGGCGATCTGCGAGTGGACCCCCGGCGCGGTCAACCGGCATCTCCTCGTCAACCGCGACAAGCCGCCTTTCGAT
>DATEQL010000440.1:0-4679 GCA_035272665.1 Allostellaceae bacterium | reverse complement strand
TCGAGCCACGGCAGGTATTCGGGCAGCGAGCCCGGCACAAAGCCGTTCGGCAGCCAGCCATCGGCGATCTCCGCCGTCAGCTTGACCATCGCCTCGGTGCCGGTGCCGAGATAGATCGGGATGTCGGGGTTCATGTGCAGGATCGAGCGCAGCGGCTTGCCGACGCCGAGCGCGCCGGGGCCGCTGTACGGCAGGCTGATCTCGCGACCCTGGTGACTGGCCGGCGCCTCGCGGCGGAGGATCTTGCGCATGATCGCGACATAGTCGCGGGTGCGCCAATAGGGCGAGCCCCAGGGCTGACCGTACCAGCCCTCCACGATCTGCGGGCCCGAGACGCCGAGGCCGGCGACGAAGCGCCCGCCGCCGGCGAGCGCGTCGGCCGTCGCCGCGCACATCGCGGCATTGGCCGGGCTACGCGCGGCCAGCTGCATAACCGCCGTGCCGAGCCTGATCCGCTCGGTCTTGCCGGCGAGATAGGCGAGCGGGGTCACCGCATCCGAGCCGTAGGCTTCAGCGGTCCACACCGAATCATAGCCGAGCGCCTCGGCGCGCTGGACCAGCGCAACCGGAACCCTGAGCTCGGCGCCGGAATAGCCGAGACTGAGGCCGAGCTTCATGGCTGCTTCCCTCCCCCGAACCGCGAACCCGATATAGTCCCGCAATGCAGCGGCAGCGCAACCCCGCCCGTGTTTGAGTTTGACGCGCCCTCACCCACCCCCGCCCTGCGGCTGAATGACCTCTCTCGGAAGGAGCGTGTGGGATGAATGGGCAGCAGCTGACGCGCCTGCGGGTGCTGATCGATATCGGTCACCGACGCCTTTCCGTCGCGGACACCACCGGGCTGATCGGGTTGGCCAAAATAGACCTGTGACCTACGGGTGCTGAATGCCTTCTGAACCCGCGGTCCGGACGGTCTGATTTCTTGAAAAATGGTGGCAGGCCGAGCAACCGGGAAACCTCTATCAGCAAGCCCGATGAGATTTCTATCGGTGATCTACATACCGGAGTCGGATGACCGGCCGTCCACATATGGAAAATCAAGACTCAAAATGAGTGCCCGCGCGCCCGTCTTTCACTAGCCGTGGCTCCCAGTCGCATTCAATGACTTGCGCGGTTCTCCCATTTGCATCAAGCAGTTTTCGGAACGCCAACACATGATTTGCACCGCATACGAAAAGCGTCGGCCAGCAGTTTATGTTCAAGATTTGATTTAGCCAATGCCGCTCCCTAATTGAATATGACGCCTGAGCCTCACGCTCGAGTTGCTCTTGCTCCCAACCGCGAAGCCAACCTTCCGACTTGATCATGTTTTCATGCCGAACCCCCAGTCTCTCGCGTTCTTCGTCGTTCAAGGCAATACCGGCGCGGGATACCGAACCGCTTCGCAATCCGCTCGCAGATTGAGGCATCGACATTGCGGTTGATGAGTTCTGGGCGCAGAATTCTTCACCAATCGAACGAACTTTCAGGTTCAAGCACGCCTTTTCTATTGCCGCTCGAAACTGAGATTCGGCACTACCCGGAATTTGGCAACTGTGGCACGTTCCAAAAAAGTGCTACCGTATTCATCGATCTTATCTGCGCGGCTTCCAGCCCCGCGGCCGAACGACCTGAAGCCCACGCAGCTGACAGACTACGTTTGGGGCGTCACGATGCTCGCGGATCGGAGCATCCGCGCGCCAGGGAGCCTTCCCGGCGGGCCGCTCAATTTTGGCTTTCCGAAGAATTTCGACACGTCGTGCTCGCTGGGCCCGTGCATTGCGGTCGGCGAAGCCGATCCGACCAATATCGATCTAGAGACCCTTGTCAACGGCGAGCGGCGCCAGCGCTTCAACACGCGCGACATGGTGTTCAGCTTCGGCGAATACCTCGAATACCTGTCGCGCGACTTCAAGCTTTATCCCGGGGACATCATCAGCGGCGGGACGGCGGCCGGGACGGCAGCGGATTCGAGCGAGTTGCTGCCCGACGGCAGCTCCGCACCTGAGCGCTTTCTGAAACCCGGCAACCTTGTCGAGATGAACTCCCCGTCGATCGGCTCGCTGCGGACCCGGGTCGTCGCCAAGAATAAGTAAGTCAGCTCAGCCAGCAACCAGCGCCGCGAGAGCCGAAGCCCAGGCGTCACAGGTATGGCGGATGTCCTCCGGCGTGTGAGCGAGCGAGACGTAGTATTTCGCCTCCCCTTTGAGGACACCGTGTTCGCGCAGCAGCGCATTGAACCGTCGCAGCATGTCGCCGTCACCGCGCAGCGTGCCTCGGTAGTCGCGCACGGGTTCGCCGCTGAACACAACATCGAACAGCGGTGGCTCGCCAATCACCTGCGCAGTCAGCCCGCTGTGCTTCAGCAACTCGGCGAGCGTGCTCATCAGCTCTCGGCCGGTGGCGAAGAGGCGCTCGTAAGCGCCGGGCCGCCTCAGGATCTCGATCGTCGCCAGTCCTGCTGCGGCCGCGACCGGGTTGCCCGACAAGGTGCCGACTTGCATCAGAAAACCCTCGTCGCCGACCTTATCGCGGTCGAAATGGGCCATGATCTCGGCCCGCCCGGCGATCGCCGCCAGCGGAAAACCGCCGCCGATGACCTTACCGAGCGTGCAGATGTCGGGAACAACGCCGTAATATTCCTGCGCGCCGCCATAAGCGAAACGGAACCCGGTCACTACCTCGTCGAAGATCAGCAGAACGCCGTGCTCCGTTGTGATTTTGCGCAGCCCTTCGAGGAAGCCGGGCATCGGCGGGATGATGCGCTGGAAGGGTTCGAGGATGACGCCCGCCAGCTCATCGCGATGCTCGCGCACCATCGCAGCGGCAGCCTGTATGTCGTTGAACGGGGCCACCAGGATTTCCTCGCGCACACTTCGGGGGATTCCCGCTGAATCGGGGATCGGCTGCGGAAAGTTACCTGGCCGTTTGGGGGCGAGGCTCATCAGCGAATAGTCGCTCATGCCGTGGTAGCCGCCCTCGAATTTGAGGATCTTGTCGCGCTTGCGGAAAGCACGTGCGGCGCGCATCGCATAAAGGTCCGCCTCGGAGCCGGTGGAGACGAAACGCACCTGCTCGGCGCAGGGCACGGCTTCCACGATGGCCTCGGCAAGCTCGATCCCGTAGCGGTTGTTGGCGAAGAAGGTTGTGCCCTGCGCGATGCGCGCCTGGGCGGCAGCCGTCACCTCGGGATGAGCATGGCCAACCAGCATCGGGCCAGAGCCGAGCAGGAAATCGACATACTCCCTGCCGCTCTCGTCCCACACCCGCCCGCCGCGGCCTTCGCGGATCACCACTTGGGACGGGAAATTGCCAAAGGTGCCGCCAGGAAGGGTCCGTTTGGCCTTCTCGACGAGCCCACGCTCGATCTCGCTCTGGATCACCGGGGTCACTGGCGTCGCCTCCTCTCTTGCCGGACGGCTGTTGTCTCGTCGAAATCGGGGTTACCGAATCCTATGTCCGCGGTTTCCCGTCGAGCAACTCCCGGATTACGGCAGCGAGTGCCGGCCGCCATGGCGGCGGCGAGATCCCAACTTCTGTGATCTTGCGGCAGTCCAGAACCGAGTTCAATGGGCGCCGCACGGGCGTCGGGTATTGATCAGTGTTTATCGGCTCGACCCGTGGACGGGCCGCGAGCCACGGGGCTGCCAGATCGAAGATTGCCTCCGCGAAGCCATTCCAGCTGACGGGTCCGGCGCCGGCGAAGTGATAGGTGCCCCATCTCGCCTCGCCTCTCTCGATCTGCGCGGCGATCACGATCAGGGCAGCCGCAATATCGGCGGCGGCGGTCGGACATCCGCGCTGGTCCGCGACGACGCGCAGAACAGGCCGCTCGGCCGCGAGCCGGAGCATCGTCTTCACGAAATTTGCGCCGTACGCGCCAAAGACCCACGCGGTTCGCAGGATTACGTGATGTGCCAGAGCCGCTCGCACCGCGCGCTCACCCGCTTCCTTACTGCGCCCGTAGACCCCGAGCGGCTCGACCGCATCCTCCTCCCAATAGGCTCCGGCTCTGCGTCCGTCGAAGACGTAGTCGGTCGACAGCTGGATGAGCGGCGTCGCGCTCTCGCCGCAGGCACTGGCAATGTGGGCGGCTCCTGCGCAGTTGACCGCCCAAGCCGCCTGCGGTTCGCTTTCGGCGCGGTCGACAGCAGTGTAGGCCGCAAGATTGATCACCAGATCGGGGCTTTCCCGCGCCAGCATCGCGTCGACGGCTGCGCTCTTGGTGATATCCACCATCCCCCGGTCGAGCGGTAAGACCGTGCATTGGCGCGGCCAGGCAGCGCGAAAAACCTCGCGGCCGACCTGCCCGCCGGCACCAAAGACCAGAATTTTCAGTGGCCCCTCCGGCACGGGACTGACGGATGACTCCCAAAACACATCATTGCGGCTGACCCTCCAATATCGGTCCGCCGTCGATTCGGTCCCGTTCGCTGAGGAGCCGGTCGAAATAGGCGATGGTGCGGGCGAGCCCGTCTTGGAGCGGTGTGGTGGGTTGCCAGGCGAGGAGTGCCGTGGCCTCGGTGATGTCGGGACAACGCTGGACCGGGTCGTCGACCGGGAGCGGGCGGCAGGTGATGGTGGAGCGCGATCCGGTCAGCGCGATGATCATGTCGGCGAGTTCGGCGACCGAGGTTTCCTGCGGGTTGCCGAGGTTCAAAGGGCCGGTGACGTGGTCGGCGGCAGCCATCAGCCGCAAG
>DATEQL010000439.1:0-10841 GCA_035272665.1 Allostellaceae bacterium | reverse complement strand
GGGTGGTAAAAGCCGTTGATCACGTTCAGCATCGAGGTCTTGCCGGCGCCGTTCGGCCCGATCATCGCCAGGATCTCGTGGCGCCGGATCTCGAGGCTGATCGCGTTGAGCGCGGTGATCCCGCCAAAGGCGAGGCTGATCTGCTCAGCCGTCAGGATCGGCTCGCCGATCCGCTTCTCGGGCATACGCCGGTCAGCAGCTCGCGCCGATGTCAGCCCCCACCCTCCCGCTGACGCAGGTCCCTCCCTCCCCGGTATCGACGGGGGAGGGTTGGGGTGGGGGCTTTTCCGACACCACGGGTTCCACCGCCGGCAAGCTCGTCGCGACGTTGCGGATGGCGAGCTCAGCGCGCATGCGGCCCTTGCGACCGTCCTCAAAGGTGATCTCGGTCTCGATGCGGCCGGTCGGGCGTCCCGAATAGAGTGCCTCGACTAGGGGCTGGTAGCGGGCCGCGATAATCCGGCGCCGGACTTTGCGGGTGCGGGTCAGCTCCCCGTCATCCGCGTCGAGCTCCTTGTGGAGGACCAGGAAACGGCGAATTTGCGAGGCGGCGACGGCCGGCTCGGCGGCGAGATCCCGGTTAACCTGCTCGACGCAGCTCTGCAGCAGGTCGTAGACCGTATCTTGGGCAGCGAGATCCTGGTAGGAGGCGTAGGCGAAGCCGCGCCGCTCCACCCAGTCGCCGACCGCTTCGAGGTCGATGTTGAGAAAGGCGGCAACAAACGGCCTGCCGTCGCCGAACACCACCGCTTCCTTGATCCAGGAAAAGAATTTGAGCTTGTTCTCGAGGTATTTCGGAGCAAACAGAGAGCCGTCTTCGAGCCGCCCGACATCCTTGGCGCGGTCGATGATCTTCAACTGCCCGTCGCCATCGAAAAACCCGGAATCGCCGGTGTGGACCCAGCCGTCCGGCCGTTTCGTTTCGACCGTCGCTTCCGGATCCCGGTAATAACTCTGAAATGCGCCCGGGCTCTTGAACAATACCTCGCCGTCATCGGCGATGCGGATGTCGACTCCCTTGATTGGCGGCCCGGCCGTGTCGGGCTTCACCTCCCCGTCCTTCTGGATGCACAGAAACACCGAGCTTTCGGTCATCCCGTAAAGCTGCTTCAGATTAATGCCGAGCGAGCGATAGAAGATGAAGAGGTCAGGCCCGATCGCCTCGCCCGCGGTGTAGGCGACGCGGACCCGGCTGAGGCCGAGCGTGTTCTTGAGCGGGCCATAGACCAGCACATCGCCGAGCCAATAGAGCAGCCGATCGACAAATGACACCGATTGCCGGTCGAGGATCGGCAATCCGACCCGCTTTGCCACACGCAAGAAGTAATGGAAGAGCTTGCGCTTTGCCCAGCCGGCATCTTCCATCCGGATCATGACCTGGGTCAGGATATTCTCGAAGATGCGCGGCGGCGCGAAGAAATAGGTCGGGCCTAGCTCGCACAGGTCGAGCATGACCGTCGCCCCCGATTCCGGGCACGAGGTGCAAAAACCGGCGCAATAGGCCTGGACGTAGGAGAAGATGTGCTCGCCGATCCATGCCATCGGCAGATAGGCGAGCACTTCCTCGCGATCAGTTAAGCCCTCGAATACGATGGCGTTCGTGGCGGTGACGATGATGTTGTCAAAGCTGAGAACGACCCCCTTCGGCCGTCCGGTCGTGCCGGAGGTGTAGAGGATGATCGCGGTGTCGCCGCCGCTTCCTTTGGCGATCTCGCCGCGAAAGAAGTCGCGGTTGTCGCCGGCGAACTCGCGGCCGCGCTGCTGTACCGTCGCGTAATTGACCAGAAAGGGTTGGTCGTAGTGCCGCAGGCCGCGCGGGTCGGAAAAGATCACCGTCTCGAGGCGCGGGCAGCGCTCCTTGATTGCCAGAAGCTTGTCGACCTGTTCCTGGTCTTCGGCGACTGCGAAGCGAACTTCGGCGTGATCGAAGACGAAGGCCATCTCCTCGGCGATTGAATCCTGATAGATCGGCACCGGCACGCCGCCCAAGGCCTGGGTCGCGGCGATCGCCCAGTAAAGCCGCGGCCGGTTGTCGCCGATGATCGCGAGCTTGTCGCCGCGGCGAAACCCCATCGCGAAAAGACCGCAGCCGAATGCTTCGACCTCGGCGCCGACCTCTGCCCAGGTCCAGCTCTGCCAGATGCCGCAATCCTTTTCGCGGTTGGCCGGCCGGTCCGGCCGCAGCCGCGCATGCTTGAGCAACAGCTTCGGAAAGGTGTCGGGCGCGCTCAGCGTCATCAATGCTCCTGGAGCGCCGTTGACCCTTTGCCGCCTCCCTGCGCTCGTGGCGTGTACCTAGTCGGATCGCCTCTACCGGTCAAGCGCACGCCCACGACGGGAGACTTCGGACCCTGGCGGCGTTCACACGATCATGTCGACCTTTCTTCGAGGACCCGGACACGCGGCAGTCCGCTGTTGCTGATTATGCATCGCCCGCAGCTCGTCGAGCATGAGCGCTTGATTGTTGTCGAGACGCCGCACGATCGCGGCCAGTACATCCACATCGTCGCGCAGGATGCGGATTTCGGAGAGAACGCGCTGGAGCTGTGCGGCGATGAATTCGAGCGTGACCGGGCGATCTTCTGACATCATCTGCTATCGCTAATGCCGCAGCAGCACGGGCTGGCGCTGGCGCCCCCAAGTGCCAGGTCGGGCTTCGAACACACCGGCGAGCGGCGTTCCACAATCGCGGCAACGCCCGTCCTCGGCGAGATACCATCGGGTCAGCTCGAACCAGTCGCGGCCGATCAAGAGCGCGCCACAGCCGTGGCACCAGGTGCTGCCGCCCGCCGGGTCGTGGACATTGCCGGTGTAGACATGCCGCACACCATTTGTGCGGGCGATGTCGCGGGCGCGCGATAGGGTCGCGGGTGGGGTCGCCGGCTTGTCGCGCATTTTCCAGTCGGGGTGGAACGCCGTGAAATGCAGCGGCACGTCGGGGCCGAGCGCATCCGTCACCCAGCGGCTCAACGCGTCGATCTCGCCGTCGGAATCGTTCTCGCCGGGGATCAATAGAGTGGTGATCTCGAACCAGACGTTGGTTTCCTGCTTGAGGTAGACGAGGGTGTCCTGGACCTCGTCGAGATGGCCCCCGCAGACCGTCCGGTAGAAGTTCTCGGTGAACGCCTTCAGATCCACATTCGCCGCATCCATGTGGGCGAAGAATTCCCGGCGCGCTTCGGGTGCCACATAGCCGGCCGTCACCGCGACCGTAGCAAGGCCGGCTGCGCGGCAGGCCTTGGCCGTGTCGATCGCGTATTCGAGAAATATCACGGGGTCGTTGTAAGTGAACGCCACCGAGCGGCAGCCAAGCTGCACCGCGGCAGCGGCGATCGCCGCTGGATCGGCGCGGTCGTTCAGCCGGTCGATCTCGCGCGCCTTCGAGATGTCCCAGTTCTGGCAGAACTTGCAGGTGAGGTTGCATCCCGCGGTGCCGAACGACAGGACCGGGGTGCCGGGGAGAAAATGGTTCAGCGGCTTTTTCTCGATCGGATCGACGCAAAAGCCGGATGAGCGCCCATAAGTGGTGAGCACCATGGCGTCGCCCGCGCGCGCACGCACGAAGCACAACCCGCGCTGGCCCTCGTGCAGCTTGCAAAAGCGCGGACAGACATCGCACTGGATGCGGCCGTCGGCGAGCCGATGCCAGTAGCGCGCCGGGAAATGCGAACCCTCTAATTCCATAACCGAGAACGGAACTCCAACGGTAGGGTTGTACTCGAAAACCCCCACCTTGATATAATGTAGGCAGTATCGTGTTGGAGGCCCACCCTTTGCCCGCCATCCGTCCTGCTGCGGTCGCCGGATCGTTCTACCCGGCCGCTGCCGTCGAGCTCGAGCGACAGATCGCTGGCTTCCTCGGCAGCGCGGGGACTGCTGCCACCGAGCCCGTGCCCAAAGCGCTGATCGTGCCGCATGCCGGTTACATTTACTCCGGGCCGATTGCCGCTGCCGCTTATGCCCGGCTCGCTCCGGCCCGCGGCCGCATAACGCGCGTGGTGGTCCTCGGACCGTCACACTTTGTCGGCTTCCGCGGGCTGGCAGCGGGCTCGGCTGAGGCTTGGCAGACACCCTTGGGCACGGTGCCGATCGATCGCTCTCTGGTCGGACGTCTCATCGAAGCAAAGCTGGTCGGCATGCTCGACGACGCGCATGCGCGAGAGCACTCGCTCGAGGTCCAAATCCCATTTCTGCAAGCGGTGCTCGGCGAGTTTTCTCTCGTGCCGATTGTCGCCGGCAATGCCGCTCCCGAAGCGGTGTCGGCGCTGCTGGACGCCGTCTGGGGCGGGCCCGAGACATTGATCGTTATCTCGACCGATCTCTCGCACTACCTCGATTACCGCACCTGTCAGGAGACCGACCGCCGTACCGCCGACGCGATTGAACGTCTCGACGCGGACGCTCTCGGACCCGACACCGCCTGCGGGCGAGTACCGGTGCGCGGCCTGCTGGTCGCCGCAAAGCACCGCGGCATGAGCATCGCTAGGCGCGACTTGCGCAATTCCGGCGACACCGCCGGTCCACGCAATCGGGTGGTCGGCTACGGCAGCTGGGCGCTATTCGAGCCTGCGGGTCGCCAGCCCGCAGAGGATCTCGCGGGGGTCGAGGCAGCGCTAGGCTCGGTCGGCCGGACATTGATCGAACTCGCCTGCGCCTCGATCGCCAATGGGCTGACCGCCGGCCGCCCAAAGCCCGTCACAGTCACCCCGGATTTGCCCGCGATATTGGCGGCCCCCGGTGCCGTCTTTGTTACCTTGCACCGAGGCAGCCAGTTGCGAGGCTGCGTCGGCTCGCCGCTCGCGCAGCGCCCCTTGATCGCCGATGTCGCCGACAACGCCTTCAAGGCCGCCTTCAAGGACCCTCGGTTTCCGCCTCTGCGGCGCGAAGAACTCACGGACCTGGACCTGTCGATCGCCGTGCTGACGCCCCCGGTGCTGATGCGCTTCGATGACGAGATCGATCTATTGCGGCAGCTGCGGCCTGGCCGCGACGGCCTGATCATCGAAGACGGCTCGCGACGGGCGCTTTTTCTGCCCGCGATGTGGCGGCAATTGCCGGAGAAGCGCCAATTCCTCAGCCAGCTCAAGCACAAGGCCGGGCTCGATGTCGATCATTGGTCCCCAGCCCTCAAGACCGCCCGTTTCCAGTCGGTCGAGATCAGGCAAGAGCCGCCGAATGTCTTGCAGATACTGGTGGCACTTGCCGCGAATAGCCCCTCTCCTGCATCGCGGGAGAGGGAGGGACCCAGCCCCTAGGGGCTGGGAGGGTGAGGGGCTTTCACACCCGAACGGGGACGCCCTTTTGTTCGAGGACCTGCTGCAATTCACCGGTCTCGTACATCTCGCGGATGATGTCGCAGCCGCCGATGAACTCGCCCTTGACGTAGAGCTGCGGGATCGTCGGCCAGTTCGAAAATTCCTTGATTCCCTGGCGGATTCCCGGATCGGCAAGGATGTCGATGCCTTTGAACTTGACCCCAAGGTGGCTCAGGATCTGAACCACTGCCGCGGAGAAGCCGCATTGCGGAAAGACCGGTGAGCCTTTCATGTACAGAACGACCGGGTTGTCCGCAACTTCTTGGCGGATGCGCTCGTTAACCGTAAGGTCCATTGTCTCGATCCTCGATTGTAGTTGGTCTCGATCCTAGCCTCAGTCCTCAGGCGCGCCCGTCTGCAAGGCGAGGGCGTGCAGTTCGTTACCCATCCGGCCGCGCAGGGCCTGATACACCATCTGATGCTGCTGCACCCGGGTCTTGCCGCGGAAGGCGGCGGATACGACATGGGCCGCGTAATGGTCGCCGTCGCCGCGCAGATCTTCGATCGAGACCTTGGCGTCGGGAAGGCTCTCTTTGATCAACCGCTCGATCATCGCCGCGTCCATCGCCATCGCCCGGTTCCCCTCGCTCACGCCCGCGCCATAAAACCCGGCAGCCAAGCCTCGTTCGCGGCCTTTAGTGCGTCAACGGATATGGCACCGGCGACCGAAAGTGTCAACGCGACCCCACCCACTGTGCCGATGACGCGGGCCGGGACGCTGACGGCTCGCGCGGCCTTGAGCACGCTGTCGGGAACGGCCGTTTCAACGACATAACGCGCCTGATCCTCGCCGAAAAGGAAGGCATTGCGCGGCAGACCCATGGGAAGTGGGTACAGGGTGGCGCCGCGGCCCCCTGCCATCGCCATTTCGGCGACCGCGGCAAGCAACCCGCCATCCGAGAGATCATGGCAGGCGGTGATATGCCCGGCGTGGATCTCGCGGCGCACCAGGTCGCCGTTGCGCCGCTCGGCGGCGAGATCGACCGGCGGCGGCGGTCCCGCCTCGCAGCCCTCGATCTCGCGCAGATAGAGCGAGCAGCCGAGATGACCGCCGGTCTCGCCGATCAGGATCAGTGTGTTGCCATCGTGCTTCAACGCAAGGTCGACCACATCCCGCACATCCGCGACCAACCCGACCCCGCCGATCACCGGCGTCGGCAGGATCGCGCTGCCGTCTGTCTCGTTGTAGAGCGATACATTGCCCGACACGACCGGGTAATCGAGCGCGAGACAAGCCTCTCGCATGCCCTCGATCGCGCCGACGAACTCACCCATGATCTCGGGCCGCTCGGGGTTGCCGAAATTCATGTTGTCGGTGAGCGCCAGCGGCTCGGCGCCGACGGCAGTCAGGTTGCGCCAGCTCTCGGCGACGGCCTGCGCCCCGCCGCGTACCGGGTCGGCCCGGCAGTAGCGCGGCGTGCAATCGGTCGCGAGCGCCAGGGCCTTGCCGTCGGGCGATACCCGAACCACCGCGGCGTCGCCGCCCGGCCGTTTGACGGTGTTCCCCATGACGAGCTGGTCGTACTGCTCCCAGACCCAGCGCTTCGAGGCGAGCGTGGGCGAGCAGAGGAGGCGCCGCAGGCAGTCGAGCGGGTCGCGATCTGGGATTGAGGCCGGGTCGATTTCGGGTTCGGGATCGCGCCGCCGCCACGGCCGTTGATAGACCGGCGCCGCGGTTACCAATGGTTCGATTGGAATCTCGGCCGCAATCTCTCCGTTCATCCGCAACACGAGCCGCCCGGTCTCGGTGACCCGGCCGATCACGGCGAAGTCGAGCTCCCATTTCTGGAAGATATGGCGGGCCTCAGCCTCGCTGCCCGGCCGCAGGATCATCAGCATCCGCTCCTGGCTTTCGCTCAGCATGATCTCATACGCGCTCATGCCGGCCTCGCGTAGCGGGACGTGGTCGAGATCGAGCTCGATGCCGAGCCCACCCTTGCCGGCCATCTCGACCGAGGAAGATGTCAAGCCCGCAGCTCCCATGTCCTGGATTGCGACGATCGCCTCCCCTTCCATCAGTTCGAGACAGGCCTCGATCAGCAATTTCTCGGTGAACGGGTCGCCGACCTGCACGGTCGGCCGCTTCTCGCCCGCATCCTGACCGAACTCGGCCGAGGCCATTGTCGCACCGTGGATGCCGTCACGCCCGGTCTTCGCCCCGACATAGATGACCGGGTTGCCGGGTCCCGCCGCCGCGGAATAAAAAATTCGGTCGGCCCGGGCGAGACCGACACACATCGCATTGACCAGGATGTTGCCGTCGTAGGACGAGTCAAACTCGCATTCGCCGCCGACCGTCGGCACGCCGACGCAGTTGCCGTAGCCGCCGATCCCGGCGACGACGCCGGACACGAGATGACGGGTGCGCGGATGGTCGGGGCTGCCGAAACGCAGCGAATCGAGGATCGCGATCGGCCGCGCCCCCATCGTAAAGACATCGCGCAGGATGCCCCCGACCCCAGTCGCCGCACCCTGATACGGCTCGATGAAGGACGGGTGGTTATGGCTCTCGATCTTGAACACGACGGCATCGCCATCGCCGATGTCGACGACACCGGCGTTCTCCCCCGGGCCGCAGATCACGCGCGGCCCCGTGGTCGGCAATGTCTTGAGCCAAATCTTCGATGATTTGTACGAGCAGTGCTCGCTCCACATAGCCGCAAAGATGCCGAGCTCGGTCAGGTTCGGCGTATGTCCGAGGATTGCAACCGCGCGCTCGAACTCCTCTTCGGTCAGCCCGTGTTCTGCAGCGAGAGCGGGGGTGACGTTGCTCCCGCCGCTCACCGCAATGCACCTACCAAGCCGTCGAACAACGCCCTCCCGTCAGTGGAGCCGAGAAGGGGGTCGACGGCATTCTCGGGATGCGGCATCAAGCCGAGCACGGTGCGGCTGTCGTTGAAGATGCCGGCGATCGCTCGTGCCGAGCCGTTGAAGTTTGCCGCTTCGGCGAGTTCGCCGTCCGGCCTGCAATAGCGGAAGGCGACGAGGCCCTCACCGTCGAGCCGGTCGAGCGTGTCGGGGTCGGCGGTGTAATTGCCGTCGTGATGGGCTACCGGCACCCGAACCGTCTGCCCCGCTTCGTAGCCGCAGGTGAAGATCGTCTGGTTGTTCTCGACGCGCAGATGAATGTCACGGCACGTGAAACGCAGCGACCGATTGGGCAGCAAGGCGCCGGGCAGCATGCCCGCCTCGGTCAAAATCTGAAAACCATTGCAGATGCCCAGAACCGGCGTCCCGCGATCGCTGCGGGCGCGCACCTCGCGCATGATCGGCGAATGCGCCGCCATCGCCCCGCAACGCAGATAGTCGCCATAGGCAAACCCGCCGGGAAGCACGATCAGATCGGTTTCCGGCAAGCCCGCCTCGCGGTGCCAGACGCGGACCGGCTGATGCCCGATGACAAGCGCGAGTGCGGCGCAAACATCGCGCTCGCGGTTCGAGCCCGGGAAGATCAAGACGACAGCTTTCATAGAGGGACCTGTGAAACGACCCCGGTCAAATATTCCCGGGCGGACGGGTGGTCAAGGCGAGGAACCTGCACACGCGGACCTGTTCCGCACATCCCCTCGGGTCCGTCCCGACCATGTCATGCGGATCTGGTCACAGCGGTGCAGGAGCACCGATGGCAAGACGCGCCAAAATACAACGAAATCGCGCTGACATCTCCCGAAACACCGGGCTCGCTGTCCAGGATGACCCGTTGGATCAAGCGGTTAGGTCGGAGTTGGCGACTTCAGGAAACAACGAAGCCGGCATCGCCGATCAACGAAAAACGGCACGGCCCTCAAGGAGCGAAAACAACAAAACGGGCTGGCCGCGAACACAGCGAGTGAAATGCCTGGGCTCTTCAGTGGTGATTGCCGGGATCCCCGGCCGGGGCGGTCTCGGCGACGGGTCTCTGGGTGGCGACCGGCGTCGGGAGGCGGCTCCGATCCGCGTCACCAGCCGCGCGCTCGAGGACCGGGTAGGCGAGTGCGGCGATGTGCGAGTGGACCCGTCGCAAGTCGCGCACGATGCGCAAAAAGTTTCCGCTGTCGACGCCGGCGGCAACGACCGTGTCCGCTCCCTTTGCGCCGCCTTGCAGCGAGCGGATGTTCATATCCGCTGCCTCCGTCTCCAAACGGCGCAGCAGCCGCTTTCGCACGACCAGCAGTCGCGCCTCGCGCAACGCGGCATCGCCGCGCAGAAACACCGTCAGCCCGAGCCGCAGGCTCTCGACCAGTTCGGCGTGCATCGCGGTGATCGGGTCGAGCTCCGGGGGAATGAAACCGCCGCTGCGCCGCGCCCGCCGCGCTGCGAACTCCAGGAGATTGTTTGCGACGATATCGGCGGCGTGTTCGAGGTTGATCACCGCCGACAAGATCTCTTGGCCCCGCGCGCCCTCGTCCTCGTCATCGAGCGGCTGCTCGTCGCCGATGTCGGCGAGGTACCGGCGGATCGCGGCACCGAGCCGATCCATGATGCGCTCGCTGCGCGAGATGTCGGCCGCGCGGTGGCGGTCGCCCGAACGGAATACTTCGATCGCCCCGAGCAGCATGCCCTCGAACATATCGGCCATGCGCAGCGTCTCGCGTGCCGCGTTTGCCAGCGCCACGCTGGCACTGTCGAGCGCCGTCGGCTCGAGATGGATGGGCTTTCCGGGGTCGACCGGTCGGGGCGGGTCGGGAAGAAAGCGTATGAGGAGCGCCGCCAGACGATCGATGAAAGGCAGGAACAGCACCGCGAGCGCCAGGTTGAAAGCGGTGTGGAAATTGACGACGAGGCGCGCCGGGGCCGATTCCATGTGCGCGAGCAGCCCGGCAATCAGTGCGAGAAACGGCAGCACGACGACAACGCCTGCCCCGCGGACCAGCAAATTGCCGAGCGGGAGGCGGCGCGCCGACCCCGAGCCGGCCTCGAAGAGCGGGGGCAGCGTGCCGCCGAGATTGGCGCCGAGGACGAGAGCCAGTGACGCCGCAGGCGCGATCACGCCCGAGGCGGCGAGGGAGGCGATCAGCAGAACGACGGCGACGCTGGAGTGGCACGCCCAGGTCAGCGCCCCGGCGATCAATACCGCCAATACCGGTTCGCCGGTGAGCGCCTCCAGCACGGTTCGCAAGACGGGCGCCGTCTCCACCGGTGCAAGGGTGTGGCCGAGCGCACCCAGAGCGAGGAGCATCAGGCCGAGGCCGATGGCCACCCGGCCGAGGTTCTTGACCTGCCCGTCGGCCGATGAGCGGAACAGGACGACGCCGATCAGCACGAGCAGCGGCGCCACCGCAGCGATGTCGAAGGCCAGGATTTGGGTGATCAGGGTGCTGCCGAGGTTGGCCCCGAGCATGACGGCGAGTGCCGGCGCCAGGTCGAGCGCGCCGCGCGCGGTGAACGAGGTCGCCATCAGCCCTGTCGCAGTGCTGCTCTGCAGCACCGCGGTCACCGCGAGGCCGACCATCACGGCGCGCAGGCGAACCCCTCTGCCGGACCGGGCCAAATGCCGACCGAGCCATCGACGTAATTCGGCGCCAAAGCCACGCTCGACGCCGGTGG
>DATEQL010000438.1:0-5609 GCA_035272665.1 Allostellaceae bacterium | reverse complement strand
CGGAGAATCTCGATTACCTTGGCGACCCGCTTGTTCCAGGCTTTCTTCCCCTTCTTCTCGCGGGCGGCGTTGCCGATGTATTCGTCGTAGGTCTTGTTCCCGCTCACCGGGTGATGGGCGAGCTCGAGATGGAGCATGATCTCGCCATCGCGAAAGAGCGCCGTGCCGGCACCGGTGCCGAGCGTCAGTACCATTTCCACCCCACGGCCCTTGATCGCGCCAAACCCTTGCACGTCGGCATCGTTGAAAACGCGCACCGGCTTGCCCCAGTGCCGGGCGAGCGTCGACTGCAGGTCGAAACCCGCCAGCGCCTCCGTGCCGAGATTGGGCGCGGTCAGCACCCGCCCGTCGCGTATGTAGCCGGGAAAGCCGACCGAGACGCGTTCGAAGGCGCCGAGCGGCGCCGCCGCCTCGTCGATGGCGTGGACCAGCTCATCGGGGCCGACCGGTTTGGGCGGGGTCGGCACTCGTTGCCGCTGACCGATCATGCTCCCGGCGCCGTCGAGCAACACTGCCTTGATCCCGCTGCCGCCGATATCGATAGCAAGCGTGCGAGGTTCGTTCATGGCTCCGCTCTCCCTGCCGGGAATGATGACACAACGATAACGCAGGCGCCGGTCCGCTGCCATCGCCGACTGCAATTTCCCGACCCTCTTGCGGGCGAGGATATGCCGACCGCAGGTGCCGCTGGAAGCGCCTTCGGACCGCCCTATTTGCCGTGATATGCTGCGCCGGCAAAGGACGTCGTAGCGGAGCAAGGATGGCCCTGTTTTCGACCCTTGGGGTCGCGCCGTTAACTGCCCTTGTGGCGGTGCTGACCGCGGCGTCGCCTGCGCATGCGGACGGCCCACCCGACCCGAAGGATCTGGTCAGGGCCGAACTCGTCGCGGAGAAGGCATCGATTGCTCCGGCGGCCACACTCTGGGTCGACCTTCATCTGGCGATCAAGCCCGGGTGGCATGTCTATTGGCGCAACCCCGGCGATTCCGGCCTGCCGACGACGATCGACTGGAACCTGCCGTCGGGTTTCTCGGCCGGCGCCATCTCCTGGCCGTTGCCGGAGCACTTCGTGCAGGGTGGCATCGGCAATTACGGCTACGCCCGATCGGCCGATCTTCTGGTTCCGATCACCGCCCCCAAAACACTCGTTGTCGGTGACACCGCCGTGCTCGCGGGCAAAGCCTCTTGGCTCGCCTGCGCCGATATCTGCATCCCCGGCGGCGCCAATGTGTCGCTGAGCCTGCCCGGCGCGGCAGCGCCGGTCGCGCCTGATCCCGCCGCGGCGACGCTCTTTGCCGCGGCGCGCCGGCATCTGCCGCTCCCGGCCGCGTTCGAGACCCGCTTTGTCTCCGAGGCGCACCAGTACCGTCTGCTGGTTCCGGAAGGCGCCCTCGCCGGGTTGCGCGACCGGACCGGGACGTTTTTTCCGAACGACGACTCGCTGATCGACCACGCCGCCGAGACCCATACGAGCCGCCGTGACGATGGGCTCGAAATCGTGCTGACGAAGGCCGCGACGGCCGCTGCTGCGCCCGCGACCCTCGACGGCGTGCTGGCGCTGCGCGGTGAAGACGGGGCCGAGCGCGCGTTCGAGATCAGCGCCAACCCGGCCGCCGGGCTGCCGGCCGAGATCGGCCTTGCGTGGTGGAAAGCGCTGCTGCTCGCTTTTCTCGGCGGCGTCGTTCTCAACGCGATGCCGTGCGTCTTCCCGATCCTGTCCTTGAAGCTGTTGAGCCTCGCCAGACAGGCGCATGGCCACCGCTCGGAGCAGCTCGGCCACGGGCTCGCCTATACGGCGGGGGTGCTCGCGAGCTTCGCGGCACTCGGCACCGCACTTCTAGGGTTGCGCGGCGGCGGCCATGCGATCGGCTGGGGCTTTCAGCTGCAGACCCCGGTCTTTGTCGCGGCGATTGCCTATCTTCTTTTTGCGATGGGGCTGAGCCTTTCCGGCGTCGTTTCCTTCGGGACGGGTTTCGCCGGCGCCGGCGGATGGCTGGCGAGCCGCTCGGGGCTGACCGGCACGTTTTTTACGGGCGTTTTGGCGACGATCGTCGCGACCCCTTGCACGGCCCCGTTCATGGGTGCGGCTCTCGGCTTTGCGCTGATCGCGCCGGCTGCGCTCGCGATCGGGATCTTTCTCGCCCTCGGCTTTGGCCTCGCAGCACCCTACCTTCTCGCGACGGTTACTCCCGGCTGGCAACGCGTGTTGCCGAGATCGGGGGCCTGGATGGATCTGGTCAAACAACTCCTGGCCTTCCCGCTTTACGGGACAGTTGCCTGGCTCATTTGGGTGCTGATGCAGGAGGCCGGGCCGGGCGGATCGCTGGCCGCGCTGTTCGGGCTGGTGCTGGTCGGCTTCACCGCCTGGATTTATGGACGCACGCGGCTTGCCGCCCCCCTGGGCCGCTCGCTCGGCACCGGCTTCGCCGTCGCCGGGGCCGCCGCGGCAATCCTCCTCGCCGCCTCCGTCACGACGACCGGGGAGGGAACGGCGAACGCAGCGCCGCAGGAAAGGCTCGCTTACGAGCCGTTCACCGCCGCGCGTCTTACCGATCTAGAGGCCGCGGGCAAGCCCGTCTTCGTCAATCTGACCGCTTCCTGGTGCCTCACCTGCCTGATCAACGAGCGCGTCGCCCTAGACAGCGACGCGGTGCGCCAAGCCTTTACCGCGCACGGCATCGTTGCACTCAAGGGCGACTGGACCAGCCAGAACCCGGAAATCACCGCGCTTCTGCAGCAGTTCGGCCGCAGCGGCGTTCCGCTCTATCTGCTCTATGACGGCAAGGATGATCCCGTTATCCTGCCGCAGATCCTCACCGCAGCGACAGTACTCGACGCACTGGGCAAAGTCTGATTGGGATGGAGGTGGACTATGGGCAAGCTGGCTGCGACCGTCGCCATGATCGTCGGTCTCGTCGCCGCAACGGCGGTAACGGTCGATCGCGCCACCGCGATCGGCGCACCCTCCGTAGCCAAGCCGGGCGCGCCGGCACCCGTTTTCGGCGCGCCGGATATCGCCGGGAAGACGGTCAACCTCGGCGACTACGCCGGCAAGATCGTCATCCTCGAATGGACCAATGACGGCTGCCCGTTTGTCGGCAAACACTACAATAGCGGCAACATGCAGGCGCTGCAGCGCAGATACACCGGCGAGGGCGATGTCTGGCTGACCGTCGCTTCCTCGGCGCCGGGCGAACAAGGCTATGTGACGCCGGCCGAGGCGAAGGCCGACCTCGCCCGGTGGCAGGCCGCACCCACGGATTACCTGCTCGACCCGAACGGCCTGATCGGTCGTCTCTATGACGCGCGGGCGACCCCGACCATGGTCGTGGTCGATCGCGACGGCAGGGTCGCCTATATGGGTGCCATCGACGACACCCCCTCGACCCGCCTCGCCGATGTCAAAACCGCCAAGAACTATCTCGTCGCGGCGCTCGACGAGATCGCCGCCGGCAAGCCGGTCACTATCGCCGCCACCCGCGCCTACGGCTGCTCGATCAAGTACAAGGGAGCGTGACCGGGGCGCGGCGGGGTCGAGTGATAGCCGACCCCGTCGTTAATTCCGCTGACAACGAGGAAAAATCCGCTTTAGCCCCCAAAAATATCCCTCCGACGCCGGAAATATTCGATAAATCAGAAAGTTGAGCGATTTTGGGGAGCCCGCCGACAGCGGAAATTTCGGCGCCTGGATGCGGTTTGGCAGCGGACCGGCAGCGGAAGTTGGCAGCGTCGTCTTTCCCCGTATCACTCTCATGGAAATCGTCCTTTTATGGTGTTATATAAGCAATATTATCATAACAAGTTACTTTCGAACACGACCACCGTATATGGGTGCGGGTCACGCCTCCGCAAGGCGGTCCACGCTTTTCCGCAACGCGGCTCAGCTCTGCATCGCCTGGGTCACCGCACCGCCGGTAGCGATGCGCGCGCCGTCGACCCGCGTCCTGATTGTCGAGCCGAACAACCTTGCCGCGTGCATCGCTACATCGGGCAGTCGAACTCCCACATGGAGATCGTGTCGATGATGAGGAATCCGCCGTCATTTCGCAGCAGATGATTGCCGATAACAATGCCTGACCCATTGCCCACAACCGGCCGTATCGCCTAAGTTTGTGTGGGGACCGGCAGCTTCGGTCGGCGCAAGCCGCCGTGGAATCGGAGCCCGACCGAGCAACTAGCAAACGGGAGGTCGAACATGCCGCTCTTTATGTACCAGGCAGCCTACACCTCGGAGTCTTGGGCCGCCCAGCTAAAGAATCCGCAGAACCGAATTGAAAACGTCGGCCGTCAGGCGTGCGAGGCCGTCGGAGGCAAGCTCGTTGGTGGTTGGTATTGCTTCGGCGAGTATGATGTCGTCTTCATCTGCGATGTGCCGAACAACGAAAGCATGTCGGCAATCGCGTTGTCTGTCGCCGCGGGCGGCGCCCTCAAGGCCGGCAAGACGACCGTACTGATGACGGGGACGGAAGGCGTGGGGGCCATGAAGAAGGCGGACGCCGTCGCCAAGGCCTACAAGCCCCCCAGATAGTCAGGACGTCGCGAGACGGATCGGGGTTTTGCCGACGCAATCAAATCGTCGCCGGTCGGGGCTGACGTTATGACGCCGACCCCTATTGGGCATTCAGATCGATAGGCGGCCTGATCCGTCGGGGCTGCCCGTAACCGTGCTTTACCACGCTCGGCGCTGCGTGCCTGTGCGTGATGCCGGGCTGCGACCGGCAGATAGGGAATATGCGCTAGCCTCAGCTCTGCATCGCCTGGGTCACCGCACCGCCGGTAGCAATGCGCGCGCCGTCGACAACGTATTGCGCACCGGTGATCGCCGAGGCGAGGTCGGAGCACAGGAATAGGACGGTGTTGGCGATCTCGTCGGGTGTCACGTAGCGGCCGATCGGGATCGCTGACTGATAACGCCGGCCCACACTCGCCGGATCTGCCGGGTTGAGCTATGCTTCGAGCGAGTGGATTCCGGGTGTCGGGCCAGACTGCGTTGACCCGAATGCCCTGGCGGGCGACCTCACCGGCGGCGGTCTTGGTCAGGCCGATGCTTCGAGGCGACATAAGCGGGCATTCCGGGGGTCGCCACGAGCCCCGCGACCGAGGCGGTGTCGACGATGGCACCCCGCTTCTGCTGCAGCATCACCGGCAGGACACGGCGCAGCCCATTCGGGCTCAGGCGCCAGGAAACGCGCATTCTTGCGCAATTTGGAGTGCGCGATGAGGGCGTGTCGTCAATTGAGCCAGATTGTAGCGGCGGCGAGATGGACGGCGGCGGGGAAATTTCTTGCGGTTTTGTCGTAGCGGGTGGCGATGGCCCGGAACTGCTTGAGTTTGCAGAAGAAATTTTCGATCAGGTGTCGTGTCTTGTAGAGTTCCTGATCGAACGGGCGCGGCGGTTCGGTTTTGCCTGGGCGGGATCACGGCTGATTTCCCGGCGTTCGCCCGGGAGGCGGATGACACGATCATCGGCATCGAAGGCCTTGTCGGCGATCAGGACGTCGGCGGCCATTTGCGGCAGCAATGCATCGGCGCCGACCAGATCGTGGACCTGTCCTGGGGTGAGCAGAAAGCGCAGCGGGTTGCCGAGCGCGTCGACCAGGGCATGGATC
>DATEQL010000437.1:0-2209 GCA_035272665.1 Allostellaceae bacterium | reverse complement strand
CGACGGCTTTGCATCGTCAGGGTCAGGCGGATGAAGCGAGCGGATCCGGGCTGCCCGGAATCGCCTCTCGCCGGTCTCGAAACTTGCCTGCAGGCGTCGGGATCGGCCCGTCGAGTGCCGCGACGCCGGCGCCGCCAACTCGGCGATCGGACCGAGATCGTAAACGTGACCGCGCCCGGGCCGTAGTCCGAGGAGATGAGTATAACGGCTAAAATCAGAAAACCCGCAGCCAAGGGAAGAACACCGTTTCATAAAGTCTCGGTGCGTGCGCTACGATGGCGGCACGGGAACGCGCTCGGGCGAGGCGCGCGCCCGAATGAGCCGAGAGGAGGGTGCACAAGGTGGCGTTCAACTCGACAATATTTCAGAAGGAAAAGATCGTCCTTGGCGGCACCGAGGAGTGGATCGTCCGCGGCGGCCGCCATCTCTTCCCGCTGCTGCCCAAAGCCTTTGCCGGGATCCGCCAGATCGGCGTGATCGGCTGGTCGTCGCAGGGGCCCGCACAGGCACAAAATCTCCGTGAATCGCTTGCCGGTAGCGGCATCCGCGTCAAGGTCGGGTTACGTGCGGATTCCCGCTCGGTCGCGAACGTCGAGAAGGCCGGTTTTACCGAGGCCAACGGGACCCGCGGCGAAATGTACGACGTGATCGCCGGGTCCGACCTCGTGCTGCTGCTGATTTCGGACGCGGCACAGGCCGACAATTACGATCGGATCATGGCGGCGATCCGGCCGGGTGCGACCCTCGGGCTGTCGCATGGTTTTCTGGTGGCCTTTGCGAAGAGCACCGGCAAAGCCTTCCGCAACGACATCAACATCATCGGGGTGTGTCCGAAAGGGATGGGACCGTCGGTACGGCGGCTCTATGAGCAGGGCCGCGAAATCAACGGGGCCGGGATCAATTGCAGCTTCGCCGTGCATCAGGACATCGACGGGAAGGCGACCGACTATGCGCTGGCATGGGCGATCGGTCTCGGCTCGCCCTGCACCTTCGAGACGACGCTCGAATTCGAGTACAAGTCGGACATCTTTGGCGAACGCGGCATCCTGCTGGGCGCGGTTCACGGGATTTGCGAGAGCCTCTACCGCTGGTTCCGCGGGCAGGGGCGCCAACCGGACGACGCCTTCCTCGATTCGGCCAGGAGCATCACCGGTGCCATCAGCAAGCAGATCTCGGCGGCGGGTCTGCTCGGGGTCTACCAGGGGCTCGACGAGAGCGGACGGCAGCTCTTCAAGAAAGCCTACTGTGCCTGCTACGGGCCCGCCGCGGACATTCTGACCGAGATCTATGACGAGGTGGAGAGCGGCAACGAGATACGCAGCGTGGTCGGCGCGGCGCATCGGCTCAGCCGCTTTCCGATGAGTGAGATCGCCGGCACCGAGATGTGGCAGGTCGGCCGCTCGCTGCGCAGCAATCGCCAGTCGGAAATCGATCCCCTGACCGCCGGCGTCTATGTCGCTACGATGATGGCGCAGGCCGATATCCTGCACGACAAGGGACATCCCTATTCCGAGATCGTCAACGAATCGATCATCGAAGCGATCGATTCGCTCAATCCCTACATGGATTTCAAGGACGTCGCCTACATGGTCGACAACTGCTCGACCACCGCTCGGCTGGGCGCGCGAAAATGGGCTCCCCGCTTCGACTATGCGATGACCCAGAGCGCGCTGCCGATGTTGGAAGGTTCGCGAGCGCAGGACGAGGCCCTGTTCCGGCGCTTTCTCGACAGCGAGGTGCACCAGGCGCTGTCGGTATGCCTGGACCTCCGCCCGCCGGTGGCGATCGCGGTGCTGAGCTAGCGGGTTCACAGCCGTCCCAAGCCCAGGCGATCGGGCCATTATCTCGGGCTCGCAGGGCTGCGTGGATGCCCGCCTCGAGGCTGCTCAAGGCCGGGCGACTTCCGTCGGGCTGAATGAAGGTGGAGATTGCGTAGATCTCGAACGCCATGCCAAAACTCACCGGCTCGATTGCAATTTATACAGGCCGGGCGCGTTTCCCTGAGCGTACCGGTCTCACGCGAGGATGACGATCATGACCAATGACAGGATGATGGCGCAAATCTCCAGGCAGGGCGGCTTCATCGCCGCGCTTGACCAGAGCGGCGGATCGACGCCCGGCGCCCTGCGTCTCTACGGCATCTCGGACAGCGCCTATAGCGGCGATGCCGAAATGTTCAGGCTCGTGCATGAGATGCGCGTGCGCATCA
>DATEQL010000436.1:0-19592 GCA_035272665.1 Allostellaceae bacterium | reverse complement strand
GCGGGCGCTCGGAGGCGGCCCGTTCGTGTTCAACCTCGGGCATGGTGTGCTGCCGGAAACCCCCCCTGAAAATGTCGCAGCCCTCGCCCGCCTGCTAGCTGGGTCGAACGGTATCGCATGACATGGCGCGGGTGGCGGTCGTATTGATGAATCTCGGCGGGCCGGATTCGTTGGAGGCGGTCCAGCCTTTTCTCGTCAACTTGTTCAGCGACCCGGCGATCATCGGCCTGCCAGGGTTATTGCGCCTGCCGCTTGCCCGTTTCGTCGCATGGCGCCGTGGCCAGGTTGCCCGTGACATCTATATGCGCCTTGGCGGGCGATCGCCGCTGCTCGCCAATACCGAGGCGCAGGCGCGGGCGCTCGAAGCAGTGCTCGGACCCGGTCATCGCTGTTTTGTTGCGATGCGCTATTGGCATCCGATGAGCGCGGAGACGGCTCGCGAGGTGGAGAGATGGGCCCCGGACGAGATCGTCTGTTTGCCGCTCTACCCGCAATTCTCGACGACGACGACGGCTTCGTCGCTAGCCGCGTGGCGGGCGGCAGCGGCGCGGCAGGGGCTCTCTTGCCCGACCCGCACCATCTGCTGTTATCCTCGCGAGCAAGGGTTGGTTGAAGCCATTGCCGGACTCGTCAGACCCGCGCTGCAGGCGGTGTTAGAAACAGGGGAGGCCCCCCGTCTGCTGCTGACCGCGCATGGTCTTCCGAAAAAGATCGTGCGTGCCGGCGATCCCTATCCCGATCAGGTAGAGGAAACTGCGTCAGCGGTTGTCGCTGCGCTCGCTCGGCCCGAGCTCGACTGGCGGCTCTGTTACCAGAGTCGCGTCGGACCGCTCGAATGGATCGGTCCTGAGACGGATGACGAGATCCGGCAGGCCGGCAGAGACCGGGTTCCACTTGTTGTTGCGCCGATTTCCTTTGTATCCGAGCACTCGGAAACGCTTGTCGAGCTCGATCTCGATTATCGCCGTCTCGCTGAGACCTCGGGTGTACCCGGTTATCACCGTGTGGCAACGGTTGGCGTTGCGCCCGGGTTCATCGAATCGCTTGCGTCGCTCGTCAGCCGTGCCCTCGCTGGAGCCTCGGGTTGATTGTTTGGCTGCGCGAGGCCTATCCGTGGATCAAATCGTTTCACATTGTGAGCATGGTTGCCTGGATGGCGGGCCTGCTCTACCTGCCGCGGCTTTACGTTTATCATGCCGTAGCACCGGTGGGGTCGGATCGGTCGGAAACCTTCAAAGTCATGGAGCGTCGCCTCCAGCGAGGGATCATGACGCCGGCGATGATAGCGACCTGGGGTTTCGGTTTGGTGCTGGCAGGCACACCGGGGATCGTCGATTGGCAGATGGGATGGATGTGGGCAAAGCTCGCGTTCGTTGTCGGCCTGACCGCGTTTCATGCTGCGCTCTCGCGCTGGCGCGAGGCCTTCAACGCCGACCGCAATCGATATTCGATGCGATTTTTCCGGATCGTTAACGAACTGCCGACGTTGGCGCTGATAGCGATTGTGCTCCTCGTCGTGGTCAAGCCGTTCTGATCCGAAGGGCAGCGCTGCCATGAAACGGAAGGTCTTGCAATCGTGTTTGACTTGCATACCTCTTTGGGCTAAGGGGATTGCTATACCGGTAACCGGTCCTTTCCGCTCATCCCCTTCAATCCTTGCCCGAACCCCAACCTGTCGGAGTCATTTTCGGCGGGTATTTCCTGGACGGGCAGTCCCTGGCCCATCTCGTTGCAAATCCCCATGAATCTCCAAGAATTGAAACGTAAAACCCCCGCCGAGCTCTTGGCTTTTGCTGAAGAGCTGCAAATCGAGAACGCCTCCTCGCTGCGCAAGCAGGATATGCTGTTCGCAATTCTGAAGCAGCTTGCCGAGAATGATGTGCCGATTTCTGGCGACGGCGTGCTCGAAGTGCTGTCCGACGGGTTCGGTTTTCTAAGATCTCCCGAAGCCAATTACCTGGCGGGCCCCGACGACATCTATGTCAGCCCGAGCCAGGTGCGGCGCTTCGGACTGCGCACCGGCGACACCGTCGAAGGGCAGATACGTTCCCCGCGCGACGGCGAGCGGTATTTCGCATTGCTCAAGGTCAACGGGATCAATTTCGACGAACCCGACCGCCTGCGCCAGCGGATCAACTTCGACAACCTGACGCCGCTCTATCCCGAAGAGAAGCTGCAGCTCGAATTCGACGATTCGACCCGCAAGGATCTGACGACTCGGGTCATCGATCTGATCACGCCGCTCGGCAAGGGCCAGCGCGCGATCATCGTCTCACCGCCGCGCGCCGGCAAGACGGTGATGCTGCAGAACATCGCCCATGCGGTCGCCGCCAACCACCCTGAGGTCTACCTGATCGTGCTGCTGATCGACGAGCGGCCGGAGGAGGTGACCGACATGGCCCGTTCGGTGCGCGGGGAAGTGATCAGTTCAACCTTCGATGAGCCCGCCCAGCGGCACGTTCAAGTCGCCGAAATGGTGATCGAGAAGGCCAAGCGCCTGGTCGAGCACAAGCGTGACGTCGTCATCCTGCTCGACTCGATCACCCGTCTCGCTCGCGCCTACAACACCGTCGTGCCCTCTTCCGGCAAGGTGCTGACGGGTGGTGTCGATGCCAACGCGCTACAACGGCCAAAACGCTTCTTCGGCGCGGCACGCAACATCGAGGAGGGGGGCTCTCTGACGATCATCGCGACCGCGCTGATCGATACCGGTTCGCGGATGGACGAGGTGATCTTCGAAGAGTTCAAAGGTACCGGCAATTCGGAAATCGTGCTTGATCGCAAGGTCGCCGATAAGCGCACCTTCCCGTCGATCGACATCACCAAATCCGGAACCCGCAAGGAGGAGTTGCTGGTCGATCGCGGCGTCTTGTCCAAGATGTGGGTGTTGCGCCGCGTGCTGCAGCCAATGGGCACAGTCGACGGGCTCGAATTCCTGATCAATAAGCTCAAGGAATCGAAGAGCAACTCCGAGTTCTTCGACGCGATGAATACTTGACCCTTATTCAAGGTGTCATTGCGAGCGGAGCGAAGCAATCTAGTTGCCGGTCTCCGACAGTCGAGATTGCTTCGTCGCCTTGTGGCTCCTCGCAATGACAGTGGCGCTATCTTCTCCTACACCGTCAGCACCGTCTGACCGGTGGTCTTGCGGCCTTCGAGATCGCGGTGGGCGCGGGCGGCCTCGCGTAAGGGATAGGTCTGGTTGATTGCGATCTTCGCGGCACCGCTCTGCACCACCTGGAACAGCTCGCTCGATGCGGTGAGCAAATCCTCGCGGGTCGCGGTGTAGTTGACCAGGGTCGGCCTGGTCAGAAAAAGCGAGCCCTTTCCCGCGAGGATGCCGATGTCGACCGGTCCGATCGCCCCTGAAGACTGACCGAACGACACCATCAGCCCGAGTGGCGCCAGACAGTCGAGTGATTTGTAGAAGGTGTCCTTGCCGACCGAGTCGTAGACGACCGGCAGCTTCTTGCCCTGGGTGATCTCAGCCACGCGGGCGACGAAATCGTCGCGCCGGTAGACGATCGGATGATCGCACCCGTGCTTTTTGACGAGTGCGGCCTTCTCGTCATCGCCGACGGTGCCGATCACAGTTGCGCCCAGATGCTTTGCCCACTGACAGACGATTAAGCCGACACCACCGGCGGCGGCATGGATCAGGATCGTCTCGCCGCGCTTCACCGGATGGGTGCGGCGGACCAGATACCAGGCGGTCATGCCTTTGAGCATCATCGCGGCCGCCTGCTGATCGGTGATGCCGGCGGGAACCGGAACGAGGCGGTCGGCCGGCACCACCCGCTCGTCAGCATAGGCGCCGATCGGCCCGCCGGCATAAGCGACACGGTCGCCCGGCTTGAGCCCGGTCACACCCGGCCCGACCTCCTCGACGACGCCGGCCGCTTCTGAACCCAACCCGCTTGGCATCGGCAGCGAATAGAGCCCGCTGCGTTGATAGGTGTCGATGTAGTTGAGCCCGACCGCGCTGTGGCGGAGCCGGACCTGGCCCTGCCCGGGCTTGCCGACAGCGACCTCTTGCCACGACAGGACCTCGGGGCCGCCAGCCTTCTCGAAACGGATCGCGTGAGCCATCTTTTCCTCCCTCGAGTTTGCTGGCCATGAGGATAGCCGCAGCGGGGCCTCCCGTCACTATCGCCTGCGCTCGTCGGGTTTGCGGGCTATCTTGGGGCCGACTTATGACACCGGCATTCCGCTGGCGCGATCGATCGGATGTTCTTCGGGTAGCACTCGGAACACCTCGCGCCAGCCGGGAAAGCCCTTCAGTTTGAGCAGCCCGATACTGACCATCTCCCATGGGCTTGCGCGGCGCGACAGGATCCCGGCGACTTCCTCGCTGCACAGCACATAATTCTGCAACGGAAACTGCTCGGGCGGGATCGGATTGAGCGCTTCCGGCAGCGAGGCGCGCGAGATTTCCTCAAGCCGGAAGGCGAGCGAGACATGCGGTCCCTCGCGATCGTTCGAGACGATATCGACCTCGCCCAGATGGACCGCGCAGCGCAGATTTAGCGCACGCTCCTCGGGGACCTCGCGATTGCGGTGGGCAACCCGGGTAAGCAGCTCGAACACGGCCTCAACAGCACGCAGGGCCGCTCGCTCGGCGGATTGCGGGTCATGGAAGGTCAGGAGATAGCCGTCCCCCGTGCTCCTCAGACAGCGCAACCCGCGGCGCTCCCCGACCTCGCCGATCAGCGCCCGCAGATCGCGAATGGCTTGGCGGCCAACCGCATACCAGCCGAACAGATTGCTCGTCAGGGTCGATTCGACGAGATCGACGACGACGATGGCTTCGGTAACGACCTCCGACATTGCCGCGCTGTCGCTGGATGCCATTTGCCCGACCCTAGGGCGCGGCCAAGCCGATGCGATGGATGTGGACCTCGCCGGCGGATTTGATCCGTACCGCCTCGCCCGGCCCGGCGAGCGCTTGTTGCTCCGCCGGCATGCGGTCCAAGGCGGCTTGCGAGATCACGATCTGGCCGGGCTGCGCCAGGTCGTTCAGATGCGCGACAAGGTTGATATCGTCGCCGAAAACATCTTTCCCCTAAGAGGTTTCGATGCACAGACAAACAATCGCCGAAATGCAGGCTCAAGCGAAACCCCAATCCGCGGCCGCTCAGCGCCGGCAAGGTGCGCAACAGGCTCTGTATCGAACGCGCAAAGCGCAAACCATCGGCGGCGTTCGCGAACGCGGCGAGAAAGCCGTCGCCGATGAACTTGATCAAAGTACAATCGTGTTCCTTGCTCAACCGACCCGAATGCTCGAAGAAATCGTGCAATACCATGGAAGTGACGAGATCGCCCTCACGGGCCATCAGGTGCGAGGTGCCGGCAATATCGCAAAACACGACGGCCAAGGGTTGCCGGAGATTTGATGTTTCCATCTTTCGACGTTAGCGCAGCGCGGCGAGGCTGTCGATCAGCGCCTGGGGCTCGGTTAAAGGCAGCGAACAGGTCGGGCCGTTGCAGACATAGGCCGCCGCGCGGCCGTCGACGAGCCCCTTGCCATGTGCTGGGTGATCGCTCGGAAGCTCGCGTCCCGGCGGTAGAGAGAGAACCACCCGGTTCGGCAGCGAGACGGAGTAAACGGTGCGGCACAGGGCGTCGAACGCCGGGTCGCCGCGCTTGCCGACGAGGACGATCTGCAAGGGCTTTGTCAGCAGCTCGACATTGTTGAGCAAGGTGGCGAGCGGGAAAAAATTGCGCGCCACCTCGCCGGAAAATGTCGTGAGGATCGCCTCGGCGCGGCGCCGATAGGCCTCTTCACCGGTCAGCATCGCCAGCCGGCTCAACACACCGACCAAAGTCCCATTGCCGGCAGGTACGGCGGAATCCGCGGCCGTCTTGGGGCGCGCGACCAGCCCTTCGGTATCCTTCGCGGCAAAGAAATAGCCGCCATCCTCAGAATCCCAATAGTGGTGATCGAGGATCGTCATCCAGTTGCGGGCCTGGACCAAAAAGTCTTCGTCACCGGTTGCTTCATTCAGCGTAAGAGCCGCACGACAGAGATTGGCATAGTCGTCGACGCTCGCCGGATGCCGCGCGCGGCCGGCGCGCCAGCTATGCAGCAGACGCTGATCGGGCCCGACCATATGCCGGCGGATGAAGTCGAAGGCGCCGCGCGCGAGCCCGATCCAGGCTGGACGCCCAAAGACGATCCCGGCATTCGCCATGGCGGCGATCATCAGCCCGTTCCAGTCGGCGAGCACCTTGTCGTCGAGACCCGGACGGACGCGCCCTTCGCGCGCCCGAAGAAGGAGCGTGCGGCAGTGCGCAAGCTCGCGCTCGGTTTCCGGATCGGCAAGCACCGGCATCTTCAGCCGATTGAGGATCGTATGCTCTTCCCAGTTGCCCTGCGCGTCGACATCGTAGAAGCGCTTGAACAAAGCGGCGGGCGCGCCGAGAACCGCGTCGATTTCGGCTTCGGACCAGACATAGAACTTGCCTTCCTCGTGCTCGCTGTCGGCGTCGAGGCTGCTGGCGAAGCCCCCCTCTTGTGTCAGCATTTCGCGAGCGACCCAGTCGAGGGTCTCTTCGATGCGCTGGAGATAGAGCGGGCTGCGGATCTCCTGCCAGACCAGGGTCAAGAGATCGACGAGCTCGGCATTGTCGTAGAGCATCTTCTCGAAATGCGGCACGAGCCAGCGCGCGTCGGTCGAGTAACGCGAAAAGCCGCCCCCCAAATGGTCGTAGATGCCGCCCTGGCACATCGCGTCGAGCGCCTTGACGACGGCGTCGCGGTAAGGCGGCTGGCTGCTGCGCTTCCAGGCTCGCCACAACAGCTCGAGCACTCCGGTCTGCGGGAATTTCGGCGCCGTGCCGATGCCGCCATGAAGCTGGTCGACCTCGCGCAGCAATCGTTCGGCGATCCGGTCGAGCTGCTCGGGAGCAATCAAATCGCCGCGCTCCGGCCGGCCGAGCCGCTGTAATGCCTCACGCAGCGCCGCGACGTTCTTGGCGACCTTGTCGCGGTCGCGCGCGTAGGCGTTGCTCATCGCCTCCAGAACCTGCGGGAAACCCGGCCGCCCCCAACGCGACTCCGGCGGAAAGTAGGTCCCGCCCCAGAAGGGCTCCCCGTCGGGGGTCAGAAACATGGTCAAGGGCCAACCACCCTGCTCGCCCATCAGTGCGAGCGCATGCTGGTAGATCTGGTCGAGGTCCGGCCGCTCCTCACGGTCGACTTTGACGCTGACGAAGAGCTTGTTCATCTGCTCGGCGATTTCCGGGTTTTCGAAGCTCTCATGCGCCATGACATGGCACCAATGGCAGGCGGCATAGCCGACCGAGAGCAGGATCGGCTTGTCGGCGGCTTTGGCGGCCGCGAGCATCGCATCGCTCCACGGCTGCCAATGAACGGGGTTGTCCTTGTGTTGGAGGAGGTAGGGGCTCGTCTCCTCGACGAGGCGATTGCAGTCCATCGCGACTCCTGCCGTGCGGATTTGTCGGGTGTGCCGGGCGGTGCGCGCATTGCTGGCGGCGCCGCGACAGGTTAGGGTGGCACTCTACTCCAGAAAACGGCGGTCTGCGCCATCGCTCCGCCGTGCAGCACCTGACACGGAGAAAGAAATGGCAAATTCCCCCGCCGACCCGTCGCCGTTTTATGCACGCCACATCTTCATGTGCACGAATGTGCGGCCGGACGGCCACCCGCGCGGCTGCTGCATGGCCCGCGCTGCGGAAGGCGGGGGTGTCGACAAGCTGCGAGGCTATGCGCGGGAGAAGGCCCGGCAGCTGGGCATCGAGAGCATCCGCTGGAATGCCGCAGGGTGTCTCGACCGCTGCGAATTCGGCCCGAACATGGTGATCTACCCCGAGGGCGTGTGGTACCGGTACGAATCCCAAGAGGACATCGACGAGATCGTGCAGACGCATCTGGTCGAAGGCGGCCGGGTACATCGGCTGATGCTGCAGCCCGAACAGCTGCCGCCGAAGCACTGAGGGCCGGCGCGGCTCCTTCAGATACGATCTTCGCCCCGGCGACGGCGGCGGGCCGCGCTGCGGTTGCCATCCTTCGCGTCAGCGGGCCCGAAAGCGGGCGCGTTGTCTCACTGCTGACAGGCAGGTTGCCGTCGCCGCGCTCGGCGCGGCGAGCTTATTTGTGCAACCCTGAGACCGGAGAGCGGCTCGATGACGGGTTGGTGCTGTGGTTTCCGGCGCCGCGCAGCGCCACCGGCGAGGATGTCGCCGAGTTTCATGTGCACGGCAGTCGCGCCGTGCTCGCCGCTATCATGCAGGTGTTGCGCCGCCTTGGGCTCCGGCTCGCCGAGCCCGGCGAGTTTACCCGGCGGGCGTTTCTCAATGGCAAGCTCGATCTGCTGCAGGCCGAGGCCATCGCCGATCTTGCCGCGGCCGAGACGGAAGCACAGCGCCGCCAGGCGCTCCGCCAGCTCGACGGCGAGCTCGGCGCCCTCTACCGAGGCTGGAGCGAGCGTCTGACCCGCATTCTCGCCCATCTCGAAGCGGCCATCGATTTTCCCGAGGAGGACCTGCCGCCCGAGATCGAGGATCGTGTCATCGGTGAGATTGAGGTGCTGATCGCCGAGATCGAGCACCACCTCGCCGATGGGCATCGCGGCGAAAGGGTGCGAGACGGCATAATGGTCGCGATCATAGGTCCGCCAAATGTCGGAAAATCTAGTCTTCTCAACAGGATAGCGCGGCGCGACGCGGTCATAACCTCGCCGATCGCCGGCACCACGCGGGATATCGTCGAGGTCGCGATCGACCTCGAAGGGCACCCGGTAATTCTCGCCGATACCGCCGGGCTGCGCGATAGCGACGACGTCGTCGAGCAGGAGGGGCTGAGGCGCGCTCTGCGCCGCGCGGAAGAAGCCGAGATCAGGCTCTTCGTCTTGGACGCGCGGTGCCCCGACCAGGGGCGCGGTGCCGCTGCTTGGCCCGGACCCGATACGATTTTGCTGGCCAACAAGATCGACCTCGTTCCGGCCCGCTGTGATCTTCCGAGTACGGCGGTGCCGATATCCGCCCTGACCGGCGAGGGTGTTGAAGGGCTGTTGTCGGCGCTCGGTCAGCGGGTGGCAGAGAACTATCGGATAGAGGCCCCGGTTCTGACGCGGGCCCGCCATCGCCAAGCGCTCGAGGAAGCCGTTTTGTCTTTACGCCGAGGGTCCGCTGCGCCCCTCCCCGAGCTGCGCGCCGAAGATCTCCGCCTGGCATTGCGCAGCCTCGGCCATATCACCGGCGCCGTCGATGTCGAGGATCTACTCGATGTGATCTTCCGCGATTTCTGCATCGGCAAGTAACAAAGCAGGTCATTCCGGGACGCGGCGGAGCTGCGGGCCCGGAACCCATGCACCCCGGCCTTTGCCTTTTCTTGACATGCCTGTGTCCCGGAACGACCAAAAAAGCATGTAAATGAGGGACTTCAGGAGTGAGGTCTGGTTGCTCGTTAATGGCAACAACGGGGTCATTCCGGGGCGCGGCGAAGCTGCGAGCCCGGAACCTATGAACACCGGTCTTTGCTTTTTCTTGAGATGTCCGTGTTCATAGGTTCCGGGCCCGGCCCGTGCGGGCCGTCCCGGAATGACCCGCGGAGTGGTAGTTGCCATTCTATGTGTATCTTCTTGCCAGTCGTAGGCATGGAACACTCTATCTTGGTGTAACAGGTGATTTGGTGCGCCGCGTGCATGAGCATAAGTCACACGACGTGCCGGGCTTTAGCGCCCGCTACGCCGTCGATCGCCTAGTCTGGTTCGAAACGCATGATAATCCGACCGAAGCGATTTCCCGTGAAAAGGAACTCAAGAAGCGGCGGCGGGATTGGAAGATCCGGCTGATCGAAGAGCAAAACCCGGACTGGCGCGATCTCTACCCAGCGCTTCTCAAATGATGTTTCACGTGAAACCGCGATAGCTCGAGCGTCATTCCGGGGCGCGGCGCCGTCGCGAGCCCGGAACCCATGAACACCGGCCTATCCCATCCAGGGGCACTTCGGGCGTTCTCGTGAGGGTCCGTGTCCATTGGTTCCGGGCCCGGCCTATGGCCGTCCCGGAATGACCGGTCGAGGGGTAATCGCCGCACCATGTCCTATTCGTCGAATATCTCGCGTAGTGTGGTGAGAGCGAGAGCGAGCGCGTCGGCGCTGATGGTGCTCAAGCGCCGGATCAGTCGCCGTTTGTCGAGGGTGCGGATCTGCTCGAGCAGGATAAGCCCGGCTTTTCCCGGGAAATGGACCGGGATTCGTGAGGGGGCGGGCCGGCTACCGGTAGTCATGGGTGCGGCGATTATGGTGCGCAACCGCTCGTTCATCTCCGGGGGAGACAGTATTACGCAAGGCCGCGTCTTCTGGATTTCGCTACCTGTGGTGGGATCAAGTGCCGCGAGCCACACTTCGCCGCGGATCACCTGAATGTCGCGCTCGCGATGTGGCCTCACCACGTCAGGTCGGCGTCGTCGTCATTGTCAAATTCCGGCCAAACCAGCGCATCGTCGCCAGCCTCGGCGATTTCCCGAAATGCTTCAGCCCAGCCTTCACGGGGTCGTCTTTTGATGGGCTTGATGGCAATGCGACCGTCCTCCAGCGAGAGATCGACCGCATCCCCTGCGGCGATGCCGATTTCGGCCAGCATGGATTTCGGAATTATGATCCCGGAGGAGTTGCCTAGCTTCCGTATGGCAGCACGCACCGCCGCCTCCATTCTCTTTCAGATCTAACATTGTTATAACCAAGCGGCTTGTCAATCGTGTCCTGTTCCTAGCGAAAACCTCGACACCGCGGGGCGCGCTGCCTAAATTCCGCCGCCATGAGCGACATGCGCGCGGCGATGAACGCCATCTTCCATTTGCTGCGCACTGGCTGCCCTTGACGCTATCTGCCCAGCGACAGCTTTCCGCCCCGCTCGACCGTCTACAACATCTTTCGCAAGTTTCAACGTGATGGCGTCCAGGAGGCGATCTGGGCCGAGCTGCACATGGCGCTGCGCGAGCCGATGGGCCGGGAGGCCAGCCCCTCGGTTGCGGTTCTCGACAGCCAATCGGTCAAATCGGCGGAAAAGGGGGCGGTATTGACAACCAAGTGGGTTACGACGCCGGCAAGCAGGTGAAGGGCCGCAAGATCCACGCCCTGGTCGACAGTGAAGGGCTGCCGATGCGCGTCGTGATCCACTCGGCCGCGATCCAGGACTGCGACGGAGCCGGGCTGGTCCTCGACAAGACGCAGGCGCTTCCCTTGGCTCGAACTGATCTGGGCCGACGGCGGCTACAACGCCTGGCAGGTTGACGCTGCGGTGGCAACGGTGCCGGCGCTGCGCCTGGAGATCGTCAAGCGGAGCGACGACATGAAGGGCTTCGTCGTCCTGCGGCGCCGCTGGGTGGTCGAGCGCACTTTCTCCTGGTTCGGACGCAACCGGCGTCTCGCCAAGGACTTCGAAAACCTTGCCGAAACCCTGGGCGCCTTAGTTGCTCTCGCCTCCATCCAGCTTGCCCTCAGGCGGCTCGCCAGGGCGTAGGTCTGAACTCAACAAACTACGGTTGGCAACGGACGATGACGAAGGTCCGCAAATCGGATGGTGAAGGGACCTTCCCCGGGACGCGCGGCAACGACAAGGTTGCGCCGATTCCAGACCTTCACATCCGCGGCCGGGAAGGGGGACGTTCGACCCAATCCGGACCTTGGCGTATTACGCGATCTTATGAGCAAACCCCTGGAGCTTTGCCATGTATAGTGATTCTTCGAAACGTGTTTCAATTGCCGAGAGGCGCACGACTGGAGCCTTAATTTGCCGCGTTTGTTCATCAGCCATTCCAGCAAGGACGACTTGGCCGCCGAAGCCATGCGCATACATTTGGTGCAACGTGGCTGGAACCGCAGAGAGATCTTTCTCGACTTCAGCGTAGAAGGCATCTCCGCGCACGAGAAGTGGAAGGCCTCGCTCGCCGAAGCCAACTCTGGAGCCAACGCTCTCTTATGTCTCGCGTCGCCGGATTGGCTCGCCTCAAGGGAAAGTCAAGTCGAAAGGCGCGTCGCCGAAACTCTCAGGGATTTGGACCGGCAGGGGTCTCGTGCGGTTCTCGTGGCAGTCGTGCGGGACCTGAAGCTCGACGATCTTCGCGCGGAGGGCTTTGGCGAGGACCAGATTATCGATCTTTCAGGTGCCGGAGAGTCGACGCTGATTCGTGCGGAACTCCCTGGACGTTCGGGTCAGCCGGGTCGTTACGACGACGTCAAGCTCAATACCCAGGCGCTGGAGAAGATCGAACGCTCGCTTCGCCTAATCGGTATCGCGCCTGAAAGCTTCGAATGGCGCCCGCGCGACCCGTCCCGGCCTTCCCCCTATCCAGGCCTTGAAGCGTTCACGGAGAATGACGCCGGCGTGTTCTTCGGCCGCGAGAGCCGGCTGGCGGATGCGCTCGGAATCATCGACCGTCTGAGACGTCGCGACGGCTCGCGCGTCTTCACCATTATCGCGCCGTCGGGAGTTGGCAAATCTTCTTTTCTCCGGGCCGGATTGTGGCCGCGATTAGCCCGGCAATCGGGCGTCGCTCCGTTGGTCGTATTGCGGCCCGGCGCCGGTATCATGTTCGGTCGCGAAGGCGGTTTGATCCATTCATTGGCAGGCTGGTTCCAACGCGCTGGACGAACGGTGTCCGCCGGTGATCTGCGCAGCCGGTTTGCAGGTCGCTCGACACAAGAGGGGTTGGCCTTGGTGCTTACCGAGGCCGCCCATGCGGCCGGTGAAGGCTGTACTGTGATCCTCGCCATCGACCAGGCTGAGGAGCTATTCGATACCGTCGATCAGACCACGGCCGAAGAGGCACAAAAGTTCCTTGAAGCGCTGCTCGCGTTGTTGGCAATGCCGCCCGCCGGTGTGGAATGTGTCGTCATATTTACGATCCGCTCCGATAGTTACGATCCGCTGGCTGCCGAATTGGTGCGTGCATCCGACGTGGCGGAGAAGCTGGGCGCAGCGCGTCGCCAGGCTTTGCAAGAGACATCGTTGACGCTCCTGCCGCTTGCCGCGACAGCCTATCGCGACGTCATTCGCCGTCCTGCTCAGGTCGCGCTAAAGACCGATCGCGAGATTTTTGAGTCCGCCCTTGTCGATGATCTCGTCGATACCTTCACCGGGGCCGATGCGCTGCCGCTGCTCGCGATGACCGTTGAGCAACTATTTGCCGATTACGGGCCGCATCAGCACATCACGCGCGCCGACCATGAAGCGCTCTATGGCGTCGGCGCCGGTGCGGGAGGGCCGGTCAGTCGAGCGCTTGCTGAAGCCTACCGTATGGCCGGCACAGCTGGAACCGACGAAACACTCAAGCGTCTCCTCATTCCGGCCTTGGCAACATGGGATCCGAGCGCGGGCGAAGCAGGTGCAGCTCGACGCCGCATTGCACCACGCGCCACCCTCCTCGCCGATGATCCCGATCTGACCCGGCTGGCGGATGCTATGGCGTCTCCGCGGGCGCGGATTTTGACACGTGGAAGAGCAGGGGCGGGACCGACGCTGGAAGTGGCGCACGAAGCATTGCTGCGCGTCCAGCCTGTCAAGCGCTGGGTCGAGGAGTTTTCCGTAGAACTGAGGCTCCGCGACGAGATCGAACGCGAAGCGTCAGAGTGGCAAAAAGTTGAAACCCGTCTGATCGTAGCGCGAAAGGAAACGGGCCAACCCAGGCAGTTGGAAGCGCTGCAAAAGGAGCTTGACGCAGCTATCGCCGCGCGGCGTGGCCCGCGGCTCGAAGCCGCAATGAGATTGATCCGAAACCCCTCCTTCGCACGCTTACTCGGTGACAAAGAACGAGCCTATGTCGACGCGTGCCAGGCGCAGGAGACGGAACAAATCGACAAGCAGCGGCGCACAATGAGCCGCGCCTTCGTAAAGCCTGCCCTGCAGGCGCTGGAGGATGGGCTCAGCGACGGCGCACTGCGGCTGGCCGCGGCAGGCGCGTTGCTGGCCGACGATCTTCATATGAGGCTGGTCCCGGAGCTGTGGAATACTGCTCTGCCCGCGATATTCCAGATCAAGTTGCATGCAGTGCTCAATGGCCACGCCAACGCCGTTCGCGCCTCGGTATTCAGTCCCGATGGCAAACGCGTGGCGACCGCGTCTGAAGACCAGACGGCGCGTCTGTGGGATGTCTCGCGCAGCGAGGTCATTTCTAGAGGTCGAGCGCTTGTGCTCGCTGCGGCGCTCGCGCAAGGCGTCGGCTTACGCACGGAGAATGAGCGCCGGGACTTTCTGATGCAGGATGCGCCGGATGATCTGTATTCGGCTGCACTGGCCTTGCTAGGCGACCGAGCCCACGCCCTCAAAGAGACGGTGGCCGCCCTGAAGGCGCCACTCCACCCGAACTGCTACCTCAGCCCAACCGACTTCGCAGCCAAGTTTGGCGTGACGCGTAATCGACACTGATTGGTTGGGCTTCCGGAGAGACAGGTCGGGATTGGTCGCGCCTCAAGATTCCCAGGTAGGCCACGCGCATCGAAGAGCAGCATTTTGCAATGTCAGCGTTCGTCTTATTGGTCTGCGTATAACACACCGTGGCCAATCAGTGGCGGGAAAACGAATGACTGCTTCTGGCCAACTGAGCTGATCTCGGCAGATATTGCGAGTGGCAGCTGTGGGGCAATAAGACCAGTTCCTGCGGCCAAGGCTGAGCGACCGTAGTCGGTTTCGAAAGCGGTCCTCCGCTGCCGCCGATTAGACCATGCAGGCTTTTGGGTCAGGCTAAGACCCGCAGTATTCCTGGGTTCACAGCCCGCTACAGCGTCGATCGTCTGGTCTGGTTCGAAATATATGATGATCCGACCGACGCGATTGCCCGCAAGAAGCAGCTAAAGAAGTGGCGCCGGGATTGGAAAATCGGGCTGATTGAGGAAGTGAACCCGGACTGGCGGGATTTCTACCCAGCCCTTCTCAAATGATGTTTCACGTGAAACCTCGACACGGCGACCTTGGCTCCATAGATTCGGCGGCCATGAGTGATCGCCTGGGGCGTTACGACGTCGTCGTGGTCGGCGGCGGGCATGCCGGCTGCGAAGCCGCGGCCGCTGCTGCGCGGCTCGGCGCCAAGACCCTGCTGCTGACCCACAGCCGAACGACGATCGGCGAGATGTCGTGCAATCCCGCAATCGGCGGGCTCGGCAAGGGGCATCTCGTGCGCGAGATCGACGCGCTCGATGGCATCATGGGCCGGGCCATCGACCGGGCGGGCATCCAGTTCCGCATCCTCAACCGCAGCAAAGGACCGGCGGTACGCGGCCCGCGCGCTCAAGCTGACCGCAAGCTCTATCGCCGGGCCGTCGCGGAGCTGCTGGCGGAGACTGACAATCTCGAGATCGTCGAAGGTGCCGCCGAGGATTTGCTGCTCGATCGTGACGGGCGGGTTTGCGGGATTTCGCTCGGCGACGGCCGGCAATGCGCGACTGGCCATGTCGTGCTGACGACCGGCACGTTCCTCAACGGTCTCATTCACATCGGCGAGGAAAAGATCCCGGCCGGTCGGGTCGGTGAGCGGCCCTCGTTCGGTCTGTCGCGCACCCTCGGGCGTTTCGGCTTTGCGCTCGGGCGGCTAAAGACTGGCACGCCACCGCGGCTCGACGGAAAGACGATTGATTGGGCCGGGCTCGACATCCAGCCCGGCGACGACCCGCCGCCGCCGTTTTCCTTCATCACCGACCGTATCACGACCCCGCAAGTCGTCTGCCACATCACGGCGACGACGCCGGCGACACATTCCGTCATACGCGCCAATCTCGATCGCTCGCCGATGTATTCCGGCGGCATCACCAGCATCGGGCCGCGCTATTGTCCGTCGATCGAAGACAAGATCGTGCGCTTTGCCGAGCGCGAGCGGCACCAGATCTTCCTCGAGCCGGAAGGGCTCGACGACGACACGATATACCCCAACGGGATCTCGACCTCGCTGCCGCGTGACGTGCAGCAGGCATTGCTGCGGACCATTCCCGGCCTCGAGAGTGCGGTGATGCAGCGTCCCGGATATGCGATCGAGTATGATTTCGTCGACCCGCGCGAGCTTCATCCGAGCCTGGAAACGCGACGCGTTCCCGGTCTCTACCTTGCGGGCCAGATCAACGGCACGACGGGATACGAGGAGGCGGCGGCGCAGGGGCTCGTCGCCGGGCTCAATGCCGCACTCGCAGCAACCGGAACCGAACCTCTCGTGCTCGACCGAGCGGATGCCTATATCGGCGTGCTGATCGACGACCTCGTGACGCGCGGTGCCAACGAGCCCTACCGCATGTTCACCTCGCGCGCCGAGTATCGGCTGGTCCTGCGCGCCGATAACGCCGATCAACGGCTGACCCCGATCGGACTGCGCGTCGGCTGCGTCGGCGCTACGCGAGGCCAGCGTTTTGCGGCGAAGATGACGGCTCTGACCCGGGCCCGCCAATGTCTCGCCGGATTGCGAATGACGCCGCCGGCATTAAAGCGCAACGGCATCGCGGTCAACGAGGATGGCATCACCCGCAGTGCTGCGGAGCTTCTCGCCTACCCCGGGATCGATCTCGCGCGGCTCGGCCAGGTGTGGCCGGAGCTGGGAGCGCTGGCGCCGGAGATTGCCGAGCAACTCGAGATCGACGCCCGTTATTCCGGGTACCTCGAGCGCCAGGAGCGGGACATCGCCTCGTTCCGCCGCGATGAGGCTCTGCTGCTGCCGGCCGATCTCGATTATGCGGCGGTGGGCAGCCTGTCACGCGAGATCCGCGACAAGCTCGTCCTGGCACGGCCGGCGACGCTCGGCGCCGCCGCGCGCATCTCCGGGGTGACGCCGGCGGCGCTTGTGGCCTTGTTGAAGCACGTGAAGCGCCGTGCGCCGTCAAGCGTTACCCTCACCCACCCGCCCCGGAGCCTGTCCTCGGGCCGCGCTCCGCGCGGACCCGTGGGGGCCGGGTCCCCCCTCTCCCGCAGTGCGGGAGAGGGTCCCGAGCGCAGCGAGGCGGGTGAGGGCCAAGCGGCTTGAGCCGAGAGGCTCCGCTTGGGCCGGAGGGTTTTGCCGAAATTATACCTGTTTCACGTGAAACACTGGCGCGGCTCGAAGCCTACGCAGCGCTGCTGACCCGGTGGTCGGCGCGGATCAACCTCATCGGTCACAATACGATCGCCGATCTGTGGCGCCGGCACATCCTCGATTCGGCGCAGCTTCGGTCACACCTGCCCGATTCGGCGGGCAACCTGATCGATCTCGGTAGCGGCGCTGGCCTGCCCGGGCTCGTTCTGGCGATCCTCGGCGCGCCGGACGTGGAGCTCGTCGAGGCCGATTCGCGAAAATGCGCTTTTCTGCGCGAAGCGGCGCGCATCACGGAGGTCGCCGTGACGATTCGCCCGTGCCGCATCGAGGCGGTGCCACCGCATCCGGTCGATGTCGTGACGGCCCGAGCCTGCGCGCCGCTCGACCGGCTGCTCGATTTTGCCGCGCCGTTTCTCGATCCCGACAGTGTCTGCGTGTTCCTCAAAGGCGAACGGGTCGAGGAGGAATTGACCCTCGCGCGCAAACGCTGGAAAATGACGGCGTCGCTGTGCCAGAGCCGTTCCGATCCGCGGGGGGTCATTCTTCGCTTGCAACAGGTAGCCCGTGAGCCTCGCCACGGTTGAGGCCCGGACGCGCGCCGTTCCGGTCATGCGCCGCGCCCGGATCGTCGCGGTCGCCAACCAAAAGGGCGGCGTCGGCAAGACGACGACCGCGATCAACCTCGCAACGGCGCTGGCGGCCGCCGGTCACCGTGTCCTCGTCGTCGACCTCGACGCGCAGGGCAACGCCAGCACCGGGCTCGGCATCGAACGCCGGGCGCGAGCGGTGACGAGCTATGAGGTGATCCTGGGCGAGGCCGAGCTCGAAGGTGCCGTCGTCGCAACGGATGTCCCCCGCCTCTCCGTCGTTCCGGCGTCGCCGGATCTGGCGGGCGCCGACCTCGAATTCATCGCCCGCGATCGTCGCGAGTTTCTGCTGAGCCGAGCCATCCGCAGCCGGGTCGGCGATTACGAGGAGGTACTGATCGACTGTCCGCCGTCACTGAACCTGCTGACCATCAATGCACTGGTGGCAGCGGATTCGGTGCTGGTGCCATTGCAATGCGAATTTTATGCGCTCGAAGGATTGAGCCAGCTGATGCGCACGATCGAACGAGTGCAGCGGGCGCTCAACCCGCGGCTCGAGCTGCAGGGCGTCGTGCTGACCATGTACGACCAGCGCAACAACCTCTGCGACTTGGTGGCCGACGACGTGCGCCGTCATTTCGGCGCCAAAGTCTTCGACACGATGATCCCGCGCAACGTACGGATCGCCGAGGCGCCGTCGCACGGCAAACCGGTGCTGATCTATGACCATAGCTGCGCCGGCGCGCAGGCCTATATCCGGCTTGCCGCCGAGATCTTGCGGCAGCGCGAGCCGGTGCCGGGATGAGCGAGCGGGCGCGGGGACGCCAGCTCGGACGCGGCCTTGCCGCGCTGTTCGGCGAGACGGAGGGCGGCGGCGCGTCTGTCGATCCCGCGGCGCAGCGCCGCGTTCCGGTCGAGCTGATCCGGCCCGGACCATTCCAGCCGCGGCGACGGTTTGCCGAGGCCGAGCTCGAAGCGCTGGGCCAGTCGATCCGGGAAAAGGGCATCTTGCAGCCACTTCTGGTGCGGCCGCTTGCCGGGGAAGAGGCCGACTTCGAGCTCGTCGCCGGCGAGCGTCGCTGGCGCGCGGCCCAACGCGTCGGGCTGCACGAGGTCCCGGTCATCATCCGCCCGATGACCGATTCGGAGGCGCTCGAAATCGCGCTTGTCGAGAACCTGCAGCGTGAGGATTTGTCGCCGCTCGAAGAGGCGGAGGCGTACAGCCGGCTGATCGACGAGTTCGGCCGCACCCAGGCGAGCCTCGCCGAGGCCCTCGGCAAGAGCCGTAGCCATGTCGCGAATATGGTGCGTCTGCTGTCGCTGCCGGCGCCGGTACGGCGCCGGCTCGACGAGGGCGAGCTTACCGCGGGTCACGCGCGTGCGCTGCTCGGCGCGGCGGACCCGATAGCACTTGCCGAGCAAGTTGTGCGCCGGGGGCTCAATGTCCGCGCTACCGAGCGGCTCGTCCAACGCCGCGCCCAAATGCCGCTCCCGACGCGGCGTCCACGTGACGCCGATACGGTCGACCTCGAACGCGAGCTCGCGGCACTTCTCGGGCTACGCGTCATCCTCGAACCGAAGCAGCGCGGCGGCGCGCTGACGCTGCATTATACGAACCTCGATCAGCTCGACCGGGTGCTGCGCCTGCTGCGCGGCGGTTGAAGATCAAAGGAAAAGGTGCTGGCGGAGGAGGTTAGGATAAGAGCTGTTTTGTTGTTTTTCGCTCCCTGCTGGCCGTGCGGATTTCGTTGATAGCCGGAACTGAATTCGTTGTTCTGCGGGCCGTGTTCTTCGGCTCTAACCTGCTGATATAGAGTGAGATTTCTCGATTGTGGCCACGCCCGTTTGGGCATGGAATCGCGATTTTCGTTGTATTTATGCGCTCACGGAATGGCTAGCCGACGCCCGCGCCGTTGAGAGTGCAGGGCTCGATGGGGTGACCTGCGAGCCGCGCGAGTTCGGCTCGCAGCGCCGCCAGGATTTCAGGGCCGCGCC